>JBDRMV010000055.1:0-13487 GCA_043811795.1 bacterium
TTCGACAGTTACCGGCTTTTAAGAGGGCTGACGCTGTTTCCGCGTTTCGGTTACTCTCTTTATAAGGAGCAGCCGCAGGCATCCATGAATTATTATTTTCACGACATAAATCTCAATGTAAACTTTTACAGGCCGCTGAAGTTTGGTTTTACGCATAATTACAGGCGTGAGTTCGGCGAAAAAGCGGAAACCATCAACATAGCGATTTCCGACGAGTACCGTCCCCTCCGGAACGTTGTTTTCAAACAGAGTACGGTTTATGACCTTAAAAAGAGTTCGTGGACCGTTAAAAACAGGTTTTCAACGCTTACAAACAACCTGAGTATAAATATGAGGAAAGTGAGTTTTTATTTCAGGAATTATTTCAACATACAGAATACGGAAACGACTTCCTGGGAGGGGGAGGCATACAACAGGTTTTTTTCCACGCGTCTCACGCATGAGCGCGCCGCGACGGATTTCGTAAATCTTTTTCAGACGTTTAATTTTACGCTCGGTAAATGGAGCGCTTCCGTCAGGGGCAGGTTTTATTTTAACTACGTGGATTTTGATTTTAATTCCGATTTTTTTGCTGAGAAGGAAATTTCGCTGAAGAAAAACCTGCACTGCTGGGATATGCTCGTGAAATATCTCGTAACCCCCGACCGCTGCGAGGCGTGGATATTTTTTAATGTCGCCGCCTTTCCGAACAGGCCGCTCGGTGTTTTCCGCGACGCTGAAGCGGACGAATGGTCTTTCCGTAAAAAGTAAAAGTTATGCCCTGTCCGGGCACTATTTCTTATCCAGTTTATTCAGCAGTTTCTCAATGTCTTTTATGCCTGAACTGTCGCCGGTTTTTTCGTACGCAATCGCAGCCTTCTTTAAAATATATGTCAGATACAGTTTTATGTCAACAAACATATCAAGGTCACCGTCAATCAGTTTTAAAGTCCGGTTCACACCTTTAAGGAGCAGTTCCCCCGCCTTTTTGTATTCACCGTTATCATAGGCGATTATTCCTCTTATAATATACTCCTTTGCGGCAATCCACGGCTGACATTTCAGACATTTGGACATATCGCCTGCAAGTATTTTATACCCCTCGGAAAAATCCAGATTACTCAGGGAACTGTTCATCAGGCAGGTATCGCCGTGGTCGTAGAAATCAGGCAGCCGGTAGAAAGCGTGGCCGAACTCGTGGGCGAGCACAAAACCGCCCAATATCCTGTTTTTAAACTTACGCGGGATATTCTTGTCCGTACCGCGAATGCCGTCTATATTCCCGTATTCTTCAAATATGCTCACCATCATGCTTCCGCCGTCCAGCGCTTCTCTCTTCGGGCTTGTGAAAGCCCCGCCTCCCGCTTTCGCGTGTTTGCACACCGCATGCGGATATGGAGCAGCAGCGGAATCGTATATAATAAGGGAATTCGTAAAAACAATGTCGTACTTATCCTGGTCATACATAAATGATGCCCATTCAATATATGACTGAAACGGTTCGGCCGGCGAGATAACCAGCTCCTCTCCCTTTTCCGTCTTCAGTGTCTTCAGCCAATCTATTTTCTCGTGGTATGTTTCCATAAGATTTACGTAAACATCTTCGTAATTCTCTATTTTCTTATCAGGGAAATATCCCCCCAGAGAATCCAGGTCCCACTGCCTCAGGAATTTTATTACGGCTGCCCTGAATTTTTCATTGTTGAACAGAGGCATTCCCCGACCCTGTTTCAAATCATATTTACTCAAATTGAACTGTTTGTATATATCCGTTTCCCTGTATTTTTTGTCCTTGAAAAGTTCCTCCAGCGCTCTCGACCCGTTGTCTTTGAACTCGATTTTTATCCTGTCCCCGAATTTCGCCGATATCATCCTGAGCGCCTCATCGAGTATTTCCTTCATATCTTCGTCGGAGAGACCCGGCAGCCGCCCGTCGACAGCGCGTATCACATCAAGGGTAACGATCGGCGTGTCGCTGCCTGCATACCGTACGGGTATTGTCATTTTCTCTTCGGAAGCCGCCCAGCGCGCCGCGGCAAAGAAGATTATGCAGGATACAAATAAATATTTTTTGAAGGTTTTCATTCTATTTTATTATACAAACTTTTTGGTATAATCAAAAAGTAATGGGGACGGTTCCTATTATAGAAAAGATATTTTTTTGATGTTTAATATTTGATATTTCTTTCGGGGTGTGGCGCAGATGCCTGTCCCCGCAAGGGGAGCAAGCGCGCTTGCTTTGGGGTGCCGGCCGCGATGAGTAAAGAGCGGCGACCGAGCCCGAAGGGCGAGGGAAAGGCACGGGCGCGAGATGTGAGCGCCCAGGGCGAGCAAAGCGGGCGTTTAAAAAAGTTAAGAAAAATTGAATAAGACGCAATGATTAATAAATCGGGGTGTGGCGCAGTTGGCTAGCGCGCTTGCTTTGGGAGCAAGAGGCCGGCGGTTCAAGTCCGCCCACCCCGACCATATTAAACCTTGCTCGAACCCATTTTGAATGGTGACATCCTGTTTCGGTCATGGTTTCTGTTTTCCCATGGCAATTCACTTCTGTAATTCATGCTCTACACGGTCCGATAGAAACATCTTTAGTAATGATTGATAAGGGATGTGTCTTTTGTTAGCTAAAATCTTTATACGTTCAAGTAAAGGGATAGGAAATCTGATAGGAACTGATCTTGAACTTGGTTTCAAATTTGGGAATCTTACACTTTTAGCCTTGGACAAATCAAGATATTCAGTTGAGTCATGAGTTGCCCAAAATTCAAATTCCTCATTTTCACTTTTAAATTCAGGAATCTTTTTTAATTTCTTCATGGTACCATCTCCTTTCTTTTTTGTTCATATTTCTTGCAGATATTACCCTTATCTTCTGCCCCCTGATTGTAAACACAATAAAAAGCAATCTTCCTGTATCCGTATCCCCATACGCATAATATCTCTTTTCTGTTATAGAGTGAGCTTCATCAAAAAGGATTTTCAGGGAACTGTTAAAAAACACTTCTTCGCATTCATAAATTTTTACGCTGTGTCTTTGCCAGATTTTATCCCTATTCCACTGGTCCCAATCAAATTCTTTTAAGACAAATTGTTTTAGTTTCATATTGTATATTCTATTTTATACAAAGTAAATTGAAATCTGTCAAGCGGCAGTACCGGATTCAATGGAACTGCTAAAAAGTATTCTTTGAAAGCCATAACTCTTTTGTACCCGCCTCCGCTTCTCGCGCGCTGCCAGGCGTTCCGTTTTTTTTTAACTAAAACACGGGGATGATTCCGATTATCAAAGGGTTCCTTTTGTAATTCTTTTCAAAATCAGTTAATATAGGCATATGGGAAATTTTGCAGACCTTGGAATCAACCAGTCGCTCGTGCGCATTCTTAAAGGAAATAAGTTCGAGCGCCCGACCGACATACAGGAGAAGACCATCCCGCTGATACTAAAAGGGAAGGACCTGATCGGTCAGGCGGAAACAGGTTCCGGAAAAACCGCCGCCTGCGTGATTCCGCTGATACAGCAGATTGACAAGAAACTCAATGACGTGCAGGTTCTCATTCTGACCCCGACGAGGGAACTCGCGCTGCAGTACCTGACCGAGGTCAGTTCCATTGCCATTCCCTACGGCGTGACGCCGTTCGTGGTTTACGGCGGCTTCAACAGGGACATACACCTCGCCAAACTGCGGGACGGTGTGCAGATTCTGGTCGCGACGCCCGGCCGTCTCATAGATATCATTTATAACGACTATTTTTCTCTGGAGCACCTGAAGACGCTGGTCATAGATGAAGCGGATGAAATGCTGAAAATGGGGTTTATAGAGGATGTGGATTTCATCAATGACTGCATCGTGCAGAAACATCAGACCCTGCTGTTTTCGGCTACCATGCCCGACCCCATCAAACGCCTTACGAAAAAATATATGAAAGACGCCGTGCATATCCGGCTGAACAGGGAACAGGTGTCGCCGGTCAACCTGAAACATTATTTTATCCGCGTTGAACGGGGTAACAAAGAGGCGGTGCTGAAGGAACTCCTCTCAAAAGGGGATATCCCTCAGGCGATTGTATTCTGCAACACCAGGCATCGCGTGAAGGACGTGTTCAGTAATATCCGGTCTGCGGTGAGGGGCATAGATTATCTTCACGGCGGTCTGGAGCAGAATGTCCGGACAAGCATCGTCGAAAAATTCAGGAAAAATAAAACGAGATATTTGATTACGACCGACGTCATGGCGCGGGGCATAGACATCAGCAGCGTGAGCCACATTATTAATTATGACCTCCCGCGGCACCCGGAGATATACATACACCGCACCGGCAGGACCGCCCGTCTGGGAAATAAGGGCACGGCCGTTTCGCTGGTCTCCACGGCGGATAAAGAACTTTATGAGGATATCAAGGGAATTGCAGACATCAGACCTGTCCCGTTCAGGTCCGAACAATACAGCCGCGTCTCGACCTCCGCACCCCGCCGCTTCGATAAAAACGCGCTCCGCCGGCCCGGAAGGCGCAATATCTGAGCGGGAGAAAAACATAGCCGGCTCTTACCAAACGCGTAAAATTTATCTATAATTAAGAAATGTACGGAACAGGGGAATCGGGATGATTGAATTTTTCAGAATAAACGAAAGCGGTTTCGAGCGCATTGAGGAATGTGCCGGTAAGTGCTGGGTCAATATTGTAGAGCCGTCAGGCGAGGACATCGCCGCGGTGGCGTCTAAATTCGGAATTCCGGATGATTTTCTCACCGACTCTCTGGATGTGAACGAAAGAGCCAGAATAGAAACGGAGGACGGCTGTACGATTATCATTATCAGGGTGTCGTTTCTCAACGATAAGGGTTCTAATATTCCTTTCTCGACGCTGCCGTTCGGTATAATTCTGCCGGCAGACAAAAATAAAATAATTACAATCTGCCGCAGGAAAAACAAAGTCATGACGGACTTTATAATGGGTCGGGTGAAGAATCTGCAGCTTAAAAGCAATGCGAATTTTATCCTGAAGATATTTCTCCGCACAACTCTTCTTTATCTAAACGACCTGAAGGAAATAAACGAATTGACGGCAAATATTGAAGACGAACTTCACGAGTCGATAAAAAACAAGGAACTCATCAAACTTCTGAACCTGGAAAAAAGTCTTGTTTATTTTACGACATCATTGAAGTCGAACGACCTGATGATGGTAAAACTTCAGCGGGTAAAGAGCGTTTCTCTGACGGAAGAGGAAAGCGATATGCTTGAGGATATCATAATAGATAACCGCCAGGCGATTGAAATGGCGGATATATACAGCAACATACTCAGCGGCATGATGGACGCTTTCGCTTCGGTCATTTCCAATAATCTCAACATCGTGATGAAATTTCTCACGAGCATTTCGATAATTCTTATGATACCGACTCTCATAGCGAGTTTGTACGGTATGAATGTTAAACTGCCGTTTCAGCAGTCCCCGTATGCGTTCGGCATTACAATCGTTTTGTCCCTGGCGCTTTCACTCGGAGGAATACTCTTTTTTATAAACCGCAAGTGGTTTTAGCCGTTCCGGCGCAGCTTCTTTTACTCCAGTTTCCCGAAAAAAATTTACCGCGCCGTTGTAAAAACAGGAAAATAGGGTCACCTCTATTTTTTTCATGAGTAAGACAGTTAAAAAAAATCAGAAGTGACCCATTTTCCTTCACAAATTGTATCCTAAATAAAAAATTCGGGAAACTGGAGTCTTTTATTGTTGCATTTTGGCGCCTGACTTTATACAATTTCTCTGCAGAAAATTAAGAACATCTGTTTAAAAAAACATTTTAATTCGGGAGGTTGGTGAAAAATGAGAACTGCTAATCCTGCGTTGAACGCAAGAACTTTTGAAGGTTTCGGACACGCTGCCGCGGCGGGCGATGTCATGACGATTCAGGGAACCGTGAACAAAACCGGCTTTCTGCTTTTATTACTTGTTATATCCGTTCTGTGGACGTGGAAGGCGTATTACACAGCGGGTCCCGGCGCGGAGCGGAGAAAAGCGCGCCGAAATATATGGAATGGTATGCCGCTTTCGGACTGATGGTTACGCTGGTGTGGCTTTACGTGGAAATTCTTCGCCTGCTTGTGAAACTGAGGGAGAGAAAATAGCCAAGCGCGTATTTTGACATGGGAAGTCCGGAAAAGGAAATCAGAATTTTAAGAAAAAAACTGGAAGAACTGCGCCGCTCGCAGGCGGGTGTGAGAAAATTGCTCGGCGTGCGCGAGAGCGTCGTCTTTGACGGCGGCAATGATGAGGCGGGGTTAATCGACGACTTTCAGAAAATCATTCACATGAACGGTCTGCTGAAGGACGGGATTCTGCAGGAAAAGCTCAGGATGCACAAGGGTTTTGCCGCCACGGTGAAGCAGATACAGGACTCAAAAAGAGAACTGGAAAAATCATTAAAAGAATGCAGGGAAGTGATAAAAAAGGGCGAGAGGTTACAGGAGGAAAAAGAATCGCTGGAAAAAGAAATTTCGGATTTCCGCCCGAGAGAACAGGAAATAAAAACTCTCAAACTCGGTTTGTCCGCACGGGAGAGGGAATTGCTGAAGGAATTTCAGGATAAGGAAAGTTATTTAAAAAGGCGGGAGAGTGAATTTGCCGCCGAGACCGCGCGCCTGCGGGAAAAATTACGGGAAAGGGAAGAGGAAATAGAAATGCTGAGGAAAGACCTTTCGCGCCACCTTTCCCAACTTGCCGAAATGGAGCGCCTGCGGAAAGAGGAACTGAACGCGAAAACGGAACAGTTCCGGTCTGAGATAGAATCGTCTGAGAAAATGCTGCATGAAGAGAAGAATATCAGGGAAGAAATGCTTGCGGCTAAAGAAAACGAAATAAAAAACATAAAAAAAGAAGCGGATGAAATAACGTCGCGGGCGGATGAACGTCTCAACGGGTTTAAAAAAACGAGAGAGCAGAGAATTGTGGAAATCAGGGAATTGGAGAGCCGGCTGGCGCAGTCAACCAGAGAACTGGAGTCCTCAGGCGACAGAATTGAAGTTCTTGAAGCGGATATTTCCCGTCTGAGGGAAGAACTTACGGACGAACGGGAAGGCCGGAAGCGGGAGGCGGGCGACATAAGAACCGCGCTGAATCAGGAGATTGCAGGCGTTGAAAAGATTCTTGAGGAAAGGAAACAGGCGGAGAAGGGGCGCGAGGATGAATGGTCGCGGCTGCTGAATGAGAAAGAAGAGAAAATTTCCGCTCTGAACGACAGTATGCGTTCCGCCGTTGCGGCCGCGGAAGAAAAAATAAAGTCATTGAAAAAAGTGCTGGACGCTCAAAAGAGAGAATCGGAAGAAAAAAGTTCGTCCGCCGACGCTCTTGAAAAACAGGCCGCAGGTATGAAACAGGAAATGGAGTCGGCGGAAAAGCGCATAAAAACAGCGGAGTCCGAAGCCGGCCGTCTGGGAAGAGACCTTAACGATGCGGTGCGTGCGGCTAAAGAGCGGGAGGAAGCGTTTGTCAGGAAACTGGCGGACGAGGCAAAGAAAATCTGCGATATGAAGGATTACCTCGGACGGCAGGAGGCGTCATGGAAAGAACGCACAGACCGTCTTTCTGCGGGGCTCGCGGAAATTCAGAAAGAAAAGAGTTCTCTGGAAAAGAAATTAAAGGATACGGAAAACGAATCGTCGGCGGAAAGAAAAAAATGGGGAGAGAAAATAGAAGAAATAAAAAAACGTGCCGAACAGGAGAAAAAAATGCCCGGCGGGAAACTCCGGGATGAAACCTCCGTCCGCCGTTTCCGCTGCGGCAGCTGCCACACCGAGGTCCCGCTGGCCGCCAAGTACTGTCCCAACTGCGGCGGCAGATTCAGAGAATAATTTCTGAAAACTGTTTACCCCGTTAGAAATAAGATTTCTAACGGGGTTTGAGCAGGATTTTATGATATTTCCGGTGTTAAGCTGCAATAAATTTTTTCATTATAAAATTGAAGTGATAAAAGTCATTTGACTATTTACTGCAGAAAAACTAATATATTGCTGTGTAAACTGGTAAAATAAAGTTTTATCAATATAATGTTTGAGGAGAGGAATATGAAAAAAATAAAATTATTTTTAACAGGTATTTTAATTTTAGGAACAGGAATTTTAAATGCGGATTGGACTTTTACAGAACATTTTACTGATACTTATCACAAGGATGCCAGCTCTACTACTGTTTTGTGGGATACAGGAAGCGGAGGCCAATTAAGACTGGCATTAAACATTTCAGAAGTTGGTTCTTTTAATACAGGAGGGTCTTATCAGAATGCTGACATTTTTATTAAAGGGGGATTTCTTTATCTCGCTCATAAAGGCGATGGTTTAAAAATCATAGATATAACTAACCCGGCAAGTATGTCACAAATTACTTATACGCCATCATCTGGTTATGCATCTGATGTTTATGTTCAGGGAAATTATGCTTATGTTGCTGCAGGTACTGAATTTGAGATAGTGGATATATCTTCTCCAACTGCCCCTACTCGGGTAGGTTATTTAAGTGGTTTTAATGCGAAAAGTGTATTTGTATGGGGAAACCGTGCTATTGTAGCTGATGGGTCCAATGATAGAACAGTGTTAATAGATATATCCACCTCTACTGCACCTCTTATTCTGGACCAGGAATCTACTGCTGGACAAAGTGCTGAAGAGGTATATGTAGAAGGTAAATATGCTTATGTTGCTGCTGGCAACGACGGATTATATATTTATGAGATAAGGGACACTGGCGGTGTAAGTAATGACCTTTATGAGGTTTCGCATATAGATACTGGCAAGAATATGTTTGATATTCATGTTTCGTCCAATTACGCATATATAGGCGTACTTAACGGAGAACTTTTAATTTATGACGTTTCAAATCCGGCCGGTCCTGTATATGCTGGAGAATATAATAAAAATATAACTGGAGATGCTATTACTGTGGATGATGTTTTTGTTTCCGGTAATTACGCATATATTGCCGGCGGCGCAGATGGATTTTATGTTCTGGATGTCTCTGATAAAACAAATCCCCGCCTTAATGGTTGGTACGATATGATGATAGACAACATATATATTGAAGGTTCTTATGCGTATACCATGAATTTCTCAAGGGTAGTTAAAGTTTTGGAAATAAGTGATATTTCAAATCTCGTTAAAGTGGGTGAAAATACTGCTCCTTCCGCATCAAAAGGTCTTCATATTCAGGGAAATTATGCATACAGCGCTGATAATGGAAATGCTCAATTAGAAATCTATAATATTTCAGTGTCTGAAAGTCCGAGTTTAGTAAATACTTTTACAGAATCAGACATAAACGATGTTTTTGTGTCCGGCAGGTATGCTTATCTTGCCGTAGGCAACGCCGGCGCAAATTGCGTGAAGGTACTTGATGTGTCAAACCTGTCAAGCATAGTTGAAAAAGGTTCGGTAAATAATCTCAATGATCCGACAGGTATATGGATTGACAGCGAAGGGAGATATGCTTATGTCGCCGACGGTAGTTCTCTTACGATTGTAAATGTTTTGGATGTTACTTCTCCATATATAGTCGGCTCAGCTACAGTTACTACCGGCAGTGCAAGAAGGGTTGTAGTTAAAAGCAGTTACGCTTATGTTGCCTGTGGAATTGGAGATCAAGCGCTGAATATTTTTGATATATCAATCGCCTCCAAGCCGGCTTATGTTACTAAAACAGGGGCATTTAGCGCTACAAACGATGTTTATGTTTCAGGAAATTACGCATATGTTGCCGGTAAGCTTGCTGCAGGAGAGTCAGATCTTCGCATATATGACATTTCTAACTCAACCAATCCGGTTTTCGAAGGTACTAAGAGTGACGCAAGCGGCTCAGGATATAATTGCGTTTTCGTTTCCGGTAAATACGCTTATGTTGGAGACAACAATAAAATAAGAGTAGTGAACATTGCATTTCCTGATGCTCCGGATTGGGCAGGGGACGGTTATTCACAATCCTGCAATGACATATGGGTCAGTGGAAATCATATATTTGGTGCTGATGATAAGATAATTGCTTTAAGCGGTCAGTTTGAGTATAACACTTCTTCAGATACAGTCCAATCAACTGCAATTAAAACAAGCACAGGTCTTTTTATTTCAGCTGCATTGACACCCGTTCACACTCTCGCTGCTTCTACATCAATACAATATTTTATTAGCGCAGACAGCGGAACTCAATGGGTTTCTCTCGGGCTGGCAGGCGGAACGACGGACTTTGCTATAAATTATTCTTCGGACAATTTGCGCTGGAAAGCATATCTAAACGGAGTATCATCTGCAACTCCTTATATTTCATCCGTTACCATAAGTTGGACAGAAAAATTCAAACCGGATGCGCCGACTAACTTTATCGCGACTGAAATTACTTCCGGTTCAATAAAATGGACATGGGATGATAATTCAAGCGGCCCAAATCAGGAAGATTACTTTGATATAAAAGACCAAAACGAAGTGACTAAAGGAAGTGTAACTACAAATACCACTTTTTGGGTCGAGGAATTATCGCCAAATACCACAAATACCAGATATGTTAGAGCATATAATGTGGTCGGTTCCTCAGATTCTTCAATGGTTACAAAACATACTCTGGTTGATGTTTACGATTCGTTAACTATCTCGACAGATACCTCAGTTACACTCGAACTTGATTTTTCTCAAAAAAACAATCCTGATTTTACCAAGTTTGCAATATTCAATTCAACTCCTGATGGAAAGTACCTTTGCTCCACAGGAACGCTTGTGGCATCAGCAACTTTTTATACTTATGCTGAATGGAATCCCCCTTTTATAAGCACCGGACTTGTATCAGGCACGGAATACTTTTATCAGTTAATCGGAGACAATCAAGGTGGTGTTAAGTCAACGAGTACTGCCGTCAGTAAATGTACCATAATGTATCCGCCAAAAATGCCGACTGACTTTACCGGAACCGTTCTTTCTACCTCATCAATAAAATGGACATGGGTTGATACTTCAACCGGACCTTACCAGGAAGATTATTTTTATATAAGAGAATTTGCAGTAGAAAAAGGGAGCGTAACCGCAAATACAACTTACTGGATTGAAACAGGGTTAACCCCAAATACCACATACATTAGATATGCCCGTGCGTGGAGCGTAATGGGGTCATCGGATTCTTTGGAGGATACAGAATGCACCTATGCTGAAATTCCCGGCGCCCCAGCAGTTTCGACAAGCACCATAAACTCTTTAGAAATTACAATAGATGAAAAATCAAATCCGGATTATACTTTATTCGCGATTTACAACGAAACTGAAGGAAAGTACTTGAAAATAGATAATACATTGCAGGCAGGCGCCACATTTTACAGTTATACAGAGTGGGACATGCCAACTCCCGCACTCAATATTGAGCTTTCAACAAATACTGCTTATACATACCGCACAATAGCGAAAAATAAGTATGGCATTGTGACAGATTCAAGTCCGCCTACAACCAAATATACCTTAGCAGCGGTGCCGGACAGGGTTATAATGGAGTCAGTCAGCCCCATAAGCATTACTGTTACAGCGACCGGAACAATAACGAATATAACCGCTGGGTCATCCGGGCTGAATTTCTGGTTTCGGGATAATGCAGACATGGAAGACGCTTCAACTTCTACCTGGATACAAACCAACTACTATAATGCAACACAACTTGGATCTGAGAATCTTGAATCAAATACAAAATATAAATTCGAGGTGCAGGCACGCAATGGTAACGGAGTTGAAACTGTATGGAGCACCACTACGTATATGTATACTTCTCCTCTAACTCCGACACTTGAAAGCGACTCTCATCCCAGTGAAGGGCAGTGGTATAGCGACAGTTCGGTGGATATTACGGTTATTCAGAGTGGAAACCATGACCATATACACTACGTATTTGATCAGACTGAATTTCGTACAGATGATTATGTGACAGTAAATGGAGTGGAATCCAGCAGTTCAAGTATTACCGCTGATGCAACCGCTGACGGGATATGGTACTTTCATCTGGTTGCACACTCGCCTCATGATTCTAATCTGGATGTATTAAGCTCTACTTCGTCCTCTAATGTGGCGAAGTACACAGCATATATCGACATCACCTCGCCGGGAGAAGTTTCTTCGCTCAGCGCCACTCCTTCAGGAACAGTAGCCGCAGTAACTTTGGGCTGGACAAATCCATCCGATTCAGATTATCAGGGAACCTTGATTGTCCGCTCAACAAATCCTGTAACTTTTACTCCTTCTGATGAAGCTTCATATACAGTCAGTCAGGAAGTTGAAACAGTTGAGTATATTATACACATTACTTCAGCAATTGCCAAGACCGATAGCGGTCTTAATGAAAAGACAACCTATTATTATAAAGCATGGGCGTATGATAAAGTTCCAAAATACAGCGTTGCAGGTTCCTCAAAAGTGGCAAAAACCGGCGACTTTACTGCGCCTAATGATTTGGCAGTGACTGCCTCAGATAAGGAAGGAGAAGAAAACCAGGCAGTTGTATCCTGGACGCAGAGTGATGCGGCGGATTTTGCGGGATACAAAATATACCGCGCAACAAGTAATTTCACAAATTCGGGCAGCGCTTTGGATGGAGTGGTTTTCTCGACGACGACGCAGACATACACGGTATGGGATGACACCTCCGTTGTCGACGGGCAAACTTATTACTACGCGGTTGCCGCTTATGACACTGCAAATAATGAAGACGCGACAGTTACAACCGATTCGGTAATCCCGGCAGACGATGTTAACCCGACGATACCGGATTCTTCCAAGCTCAATGTGAATCAGAACGATCCCGGCACAAACGATACAATTTACGGAGATGCAGGGGCAATAGAGACCAGTGTAAACTTGACAGTAAAGGTATATAAAGAATCAACCTTAACAAATCTGCTTGGGAGTTTTTCCACCACAACAGTCAGTGGCGGGTTCGGGGCATTCTCAATCGGAGACAACCAGGGAGATTCAAATGATTTGGTGTGGGTAGTTGCCGTAGATACAGCAAGTAATGTTTCAGATTCCACATCAACCGCAAATAATGTCTCCTCTCCATCAGACTTGTCAACGACCGCATCTGATAAGACAAACGCTGAGAATACTGCCACAATATCCTGGACACAGAGTGATGCAGTAGATTTTGCCGGATACAGGGTCTATCGCTCAACAAATAATTTCACAAATTCCGGCAACGCGCTGTACGGAGTAATTTTCTCGACGACGATACAAACTTATATTGTCTGGGATGACACCTCTGTTGTTGACGGGGCGACCTACTACTATGCAGTTGCGGCATATGATACCGCAAATAATGAAGATACAACATTAACAACTGATTCAGTAACGCCGGCAGACGATGTTAATCCGACGATACCGGATTCTTCCAAGCTCCATGTAAATCAGGAAGATCCCGGCGCAAACGATACAATTTACGGAGATGCCGGAACAATAGAGACCGGTGTAAATTTGACGGTAAAGGTATATAAAGAGTCAACCCTGACGAAC
>JBDRMV010000056.1:0-24615 GCA_043811795.1 bacterium
AAAAATACAGGATGTGAATAAACTGCGGCGGTGGCTTGTAAAAAACGTAAAAGGTTACGGGTTCAAGGAGGCGAGCCATTTCCTGAGAAATATCGGGCGCGGAACGGACCTCGCAATTCTGGACAGGCACATTTTGAAAAATCTGCTCGCCTTAAAAGCGGTAAGGAAAATCCCCGGGCATTTGTCCGCAAAGGATTACCTCTCCATAGAGCGGAAATTTTTGAACCTTTCCCGAAAGATAAAAATACCCGCGGAACATCTTGACCTGCTCCTCTGGTGCAGGGAGACGCACGACATTTTCAAATAGAGGCCTGCCCGCAGGATTGTGCGCCGGAGGCGGGCGAGCCGCAGACGCGAGCGTCTCCGGAAGCGTTTCATCCGCCTTGGCGGGGCAGCTCCGCCGACGACAATGCTTACGGCAAAACTTCAGCTATTTGCTGAGCTGGTCGTAGTAATCTTCCAGAAGTTCCCTGTACTTTTCCGGTTTAGGGGTCTTCTTTGCCTTATTCAGTTCTTCCAAAAGACCGTCAAAAAAACTCTGCCTGTTTTCCGGAATTTCAAACGACTGCTCGTTAAACCCGATTGAACCTCCGGCGCCGCCGCCCTGTTTCATAGAAGGCAGAGCGGAAGGGATGGAAGAAGACCCCGAAGGCGACTGCGGAACCTGTTCGTACGAACTCAGCTGTCCCGCCGACTTTTTCAGAAAATAAAGCGCTTTTTCCTGCGCGGCAGCGGCGCTGCCCGGGTCAAGCGACAGCAGAAATTCATGCGATTTCTCCATCTGCCGTCGTGCGTTTTTTATATCGGAAATAATCTCACCGGGAAACTGAGCGCTTCCGCGGGCACACTCATAAAGTTTCTCCGCAAACTCATCCGTTTTGACGGCGGTTTTGACCTGCTGAGTGGATACTTCCAGAAGAAATTCACTCTCGTCGACGCTGACCCCCGCCACGGCCGTGTCGCTGTAAATTTCAAAAAAATCTCCGAACTGCTTCACGAGGTCCTCAATTATTGACACCGTGCCTGAACTTAAGGGAACCTTTTTTATCTCCTCAAGATGTTTCCCGGCGCTTTTGAAAGGCGTTTCAAAATCAAGCTGCTCTTTGGCAAACCTGTCCGTACCGGTCTGTGTTTCTTTGTAAAAATCATAGAGTTTAGCGGAAATCCTGTTTAAGTCGTCTCTGAATTTTCTGTTTCTGTTCTGCCAGATACTCTGTGCTGACTGACGGATTTCTTCTGCTTTCTGCTTTAAAACGCCGTGTCTTTTCCGCGCGGCTTTTGCCTCTCTTTCGTCGCGGGACGAAACGACCGCTTTTGTGCCGGAATAGATTTTTTCCTCTTCTTCTATTATTTCGCCGAGTGTCTCGTCTTTTTTTTCAAACCCCGAAGACATCGGGGGGACATCCCCCGACGCCTGTTTTATGAATTCCTGCATCCGGCGAAGTTGCTTCAAAAGATTCTTCGCCTTGTTCAAGGCGTCCTGAATATTTCCGGAAGAGAGCGCATCCTTCATGTCTTTAAGCGCTGAAACCGCATCGTTAAAATCAAGCGATTTTATGGAATCCGAATTAACGAACTCCTCCGGCAGGTCATTGGGCATATCCTTTACTGTTGCTGCGAGTTCTTTCATGATGTCTCCGATTCTCTTCGTTATCTGAAGGAGTTCCCCCATTTTTTCCGCATCCTGCGAATTGCGGAGAAAATCATCTATTTTGTCCGCAAGGTCGGTTGACTCCCCGCTCAGATTGTTCAGATTATCCATTGTGCTCCTCTTAAAAATCTCCTCGCTGAGAAGCGTCATACGTTCGAGACCCTGTTGAATCTCATCCTGACGGGCAAAGGCATTCTCCAAATCATTTTTCCCGAAGGCCCCTGTCGCCTGCCTCGACAAACGCGCCATATTATCCAGCGAGTCCCTGATACCCTCGTATTCGGAAACATAAAAACTGCCGTAAAGCGGGTCGAGGCGCATTTCGGAAATAAGAGAAGCAGTCAAATCGGAAAGCTTTGAAAGTTCTTTCTCTATTCCGTTCTGTTTTTTAATTAACTCCCCGCAGGTCCAGTCCTTGCGGCCGCTGTTAAGTTTTGACTGGCTCATATACTGCCGGAAAATTTCCTCTTTGATGGCGCGTTCCTTATTAAGCCCTTCCCTGCGGGAAAAAAGAAAATCCTTCAATTCCACCGAAAAGTGTCCGCTTTCTCCTTTGTTTCCGCTGCGGTCTTCCGCCTCCGCCCAGATTTCAAGAAAATCTCCGGGATTCAAAAGCCCTGAAATCTTAAAGAGATAATTTCCCTTCTCTTCCTTTGAATAGCCCGAATAAAGTTCTGTCTTTTTCTGCTCTCCCGCATTTTTTCTGAAAATGAGAAACACGCGGGTCACCCCGAAATCGTCCGAGGCGCGCCAGAGAATCGGGACTTCACTGAACCTGTCGGAAACGACGAGGTCCGTCTGCGGTGAAACAATTGACGCCTGAGGTTCCATGTCTTCCGTAATTTCAACCGGCCAGTGAACGGGTCCTGTTGACTCAAGGCCGTCCCCTGAAACCAGTTCGACACGCCAACTGCCGATGCCCTCAACCATAAAACTGCCTGCTCCTTTTTTCCCAAAAATTTTCAGTCTATTTTTTTTAACCGCCGCCCCGCTGACAACAACAATTTTTCCGCTTTTCAGTTTTACGGAAGATACGATTTTAACGTCAACCCGCGTTCCTTTAAATGCCGAAATCCCCCCATAGGATGTTTCCTGCTTTTCAAGATTCAGATATTCGGGAAAATTCAAGGTCAGCGTCCGGCTCACAACCTCCGGACGTTCCAAAAACCTGATGTTACAGTCGGGGGTTTTCAAATCCTTCCACTTAAATCTCACCGAAAACGGTCTCAGACACTCCGCAATCTCAAAATAAAAATGCCCGGGCTTTTTTTCCAAATTTCTCTCAGCCCAGTAATCGTCTGCAAACCGCATAAAAATTTCCGGTATAACACCCTCCGCCGGATAAACCGAAGCGCTCCATTTTTCCCCTTTTACCGCAATTTTTTTCATTTCAATTCTTACGAAATCCGTAATATTCTTCTGCCGCGGAAAAATAATCCTCAAAGCGCTTGGCCGGTTCAAAAAGAGGATGAAGAACGAAAAAGTAAAAATTAAAATTTGTCTTATATCAATCTTAAAAAAATTTCCGGGGCTGAATTTTTCAAGAACCCCAAAACCTTTTTTAACTTCTTCGTCAATTAATTCCCCTGAAATCCCGATAGAAACAAGTTTATTTCTGCAAAGGCATAATTCGCAGGCGGTTAAGACATCTCTGCCAATCCGCCCGCACAGACCCCTGATACCTTCTCTCCAAACAAAAAAAACGCTTTTAACGCCTTGGAAGACCGCGAAAAGCGCGGACGAGACCAGAATCATTTTTCTGGCGGGAAAATCCATCGGGAAAACAAGGTCAACCAGAGAAAACAACGCCGAAAGCCCCGCAAAAACCCACAATGCCTTCAGAGCCCCCGCGGAAACATCAAAAGTTAACTTTATGATATGAAGCCGGCGCAGACGCCTCATGAACTTATCCCCCGCCGGACAACCCCTGTCTGTCATTTCAGATTTTCCCTCCACCATAAAGCCGCCGTCGCAAAAACAAGAACAATCATAAAATATGGGCTGCGCGCTGGAAAAAACCGGTTTACGCTTTTACTTCCCGCTGGCAGCAAACTCCTCTCGTAATCTCTGTACTCCACAAATTTTCCGCCCGAAATCGAGGAAATATTTTCCAGCATTTTAAAATTGCTTCTCGTATTCAAATCCTCTATCTTCTCCCCCGTTACCTTAAACAAAAACACCTTCCGCGCGCGGAGGCGGCCGTCTTTGGAGACCTCTATAACGATTCTGTGCTCCCCTTTTTCAAAAACATCTTTGGAAATGTTAAACCTGTTTGCGCTTTCCATCACCGGACTTATATATGAAACACCGGCGGGCGAAAAATGCTTAACGGTAATCTGCCCGCCTGAGACCTTAACCGACAATTTCACACGTTCTCCTATCGCATAACTTTTCCTGCCCGCAACCGATATCTCCTCCAATAACGGCGATTTAGTAAGCCATGCGAAACAGTTCCTGAAAAACTCCTGATAAAAATAACCCGTTTCCACATTGCCGAAAAACAATTTCCACAGACCGTTGGTAAGAATAACCATAACCCTCCCTTCGCCGGCAGGCCGGGCAAAACAAACGGGCGCACCGCCTGCGGTTTTCAGCAAAACGGAGGCGTCTGACGGAGCCGCCGCTATTTTATTCATGCCTTCAATTCCCGCGAGCGAAAGAGCGGGCAGCCCCGCAATCAAAGAAGTTACGGGATGAGAAACGTCCGCCTTGATAAAAAATTGTCCGGCATCATATCCGCTTTCCCCGGCCGGCGGGATGTTTAAAATTCCGCCCAGGGGGCTTGAAATATAGTTACCGTTCTTAAAAACGTTTTCCCCTCCTATGAGCAAAAAAGCGCCGCCTTTTCTTACGTGCTCCGCAAGAAGATTCAAGTGCTGCTCCGGGATAAATCTCGTATAGTCGAAATTCAGCAGTATCACAATGTCGTAATTTACGATGTCCTTAAGAAAAATCTCCTGGACGGGAAATGGAATCAGCGAGAGTTTGTTCTCCGGAAACGGGATATAGTCCTCAGGGTTTCTCAGTATGACAAAGGATGTTAAATCAATTTTCGGACTGGACTTTATAAAAGCGCGTATATTCCTGTACTCCCAGCCGGGGCGGCCGCTTATGAAAAGAACTTTTATCTTTGATTTGAATACCGGCATCCTGAAAATTTCCGAAGAGTTCGATTGTGCCCCTTTAGATAATGCTTCCACGGTATATTTTACTTTCTCGCCCGCAACGTTCGGTATAAAACTTACGGACATCTCTTTCTCAAACTCATCCGGAGCGAATATTCCCTGCTGCTCGCTTATGATACTGCCTTTTTCCCGCACCAGAATTTTGAAGTTTCCGACCTCGCCGCTTCGGCTTATTTTTATTTTAATTTCGTCGGAGGAGCCCTGAAAACCCTGCCCGGGATAACTCAAAATTTTCAGCAACAGGCCGGGCCCAGATGATTTGCCGAACCCGGCGGAAAAAACAGGCCGTGAAAAAAGGTAATCCGCTGATTTATTCTCCCGTCCGTCGGAAAGAACCAGAAGCGACGCATTTTCCGGCAGCCCTGCAGAAATTTCCGAGATGCATCCGTTTATGTCGGTTGCATCATCCCGCGCGGGGCAGGAAAAAAACTCTTTCTCATCCACGGGTCTGTATCCGTTCCCGAATACGAAGAATGAAACGAGAAAATGTTTTTTCAGCCATTTTAAATTATCCCTGACAAGTTTTTTCGCACTGTCAAGCCGCGTCCCCCCGCAGTCGGCGACACTCATGCTTGAGGAAACATCCATACAAACCGCAAGCGGAAGAACGGATGTTCCACCTTTCTTTTCAAAAACAGGATTGACTATCAGCAAAAAACAGAGAATAAGAAAGAAACCGGAAAAAATGTTTAATCCCCGCCGCACCGTAAAAAACAACAGCACAACGAAAATAAGAAGAGCTGCTTCTTTCATCTTTGTTTACGCTTGTATCCCATAAAGGCGTCTTTCAGTCGCGCCCAAACCGCTCGCGGGCATTGCCGTCGGCGGAGCTGCCTTCCGGAGACGCTCACGTCTGCGGCTCGCTCCGGCAATCCTGCGGGCATACTGCCAAACTCCTCGGATTGACGGCTCCGTCAGACACCATCCGCCGCCTTGCAGTCGCTCACACAGCTCGCTTTATCTTCTCCGTAATCTGCGCAACGTAAGATTCTGAATCGGTTTACCACGATTTAAGCTTTCTTTCAATAAATTCCTTGTGAATAATATCCTGTTTGTAAGAGCCCGTAAGCGAGTACATTATCAGGTTGACCGTCAGTTTCACCGCCTCCATCCGCTGCGGTTCGCCGCCAGGGCCGCACCGGTAAAGAAACCGACCGAGGGTATCTTTCGCCCATGCTCCCATCAGATCATTCCTTGAATATATTATCAGCCATCTGCCGTCTTTCTTTACGCCGTAAAGGTACGGGCTTACGACGAGGCGGCCAGCCACTTTCGGCCTAAGGTAAAACGATTTGAAAATAACATCTTCCTGCGGAATTTTTTCAAGAACACTGCCGGGAAAAATCTGCCCGGCAAAGGCGCTCACGGAAACATAAAAATCCTCAAGACCGAAATTCTCCGCCTCATCAATCAGAAGGAGCCCTCCCGAATTGAGATGCCTTGAAAAAAAACCGATTTCTTCTTTGGTAAAATCCGGGAGGGAACCCTTTGCCGCCAGGTATAAGAAAGGATATCCGAAAATATCCTTCCCGACTTCCACTTCCACTGCCGAGCCGTCAGGGTCTATCGACGTTGTCGACGTTATAAACCTTAATGCATTTTCATAAGAGGTGGGATGCGGGTTGTAAAACCCGCCGTGTTTTATAACACAGAACTGAAACCTGTCACCGTATGCAAAAAGCAAATTAGCGAGCAGTAAGTGGTAAGCGGTAAGCAGTAAGAATTTATTTTTCTTCATTCATTTTACCGCGGGCAAGAGCAAGGTTGAATTTCAGATTTCCGTCCTGCGGGTTTATAGCGAGACCCTTCTGAAAAAATTCAGCAGCAGTTAAAAAATTTCCGCCGTTTAACTCTATCAGGCCGATTTCGTTAAATACTCTGAAATTAAAGGGATTTAATTTAAGAGAATTCTCAAAAGCCGCGCGGGCTTCGGTATTCTTATTCGCTTTCTTAAGCGCAAGACCGAGATTGTAAAATCTCACGTCATCCTTTTCAACTTTCAGAGCTTCTTCAAAATGCCCTGCAGACGCCGCGTAATTTTTTTCGTAGAAAAGGAGAACGCCGAGGTTGTTGTGCGTCTCCGCGAGGTTCGGATTTATCCGAAGAGATTTTCTGTAACATTCTTTCGCCAAATCCCGCTCTCCGAGAGCAATCCACACGGGCCCGAGATTTGTAAGAAGCCATCCGATATCGCGCCCCTCGAAAGCGCAAATCCGGGCGGTATCCTTATCGGGGTTCCTCAAAAGTTTAAAATAATAGAAAAGAACTTCAAGAGAACGTACTCTGTAATTCTGCGAATTTTCAAGCCGCCAGAAAACGTCCTCTTTCTTTTCCGCCTCATCCGTCCATAAAAGATTGCGGATTTTATAGCCGGGCAGCGGAATCTGGGAATCCGAAAAAGCAAAAAAACACTTTTTGCTCTTCCGCCGGTAGAACCTCATCTTTGCGGCATTTTTCTCAAGGGGGGACATTTTTTTAAGCCCTTTCCCGTAAACCGCAGGAAAAACCGCTCCGTAATAAGTATAAATTTCAGGCGTTCTTACGCCCTGCGCCCATTTTTTATAGGCAAGAGCGAATATCAAGTCATCGCCGACGGCGCCTTTTTCAACAATCAGTTCCGCCCAGGGAGGAACGTCTCTCAAAACGGAATCCGTCATATCCGAAAGAGAGAAAAAATTCCTGAGCGAGTGGCTCGGAATTGCAAAAACAAATGCCGAGGCTGCCACCGTAACCAGTACGCCGAGAAGTTTCCTAAATCCGAAACCGCGGAAAACCTCCTCGAAAAGAATAACCGCGCACAGCGCAGGCAGCAGAAAAAATCTTTCCATAATGGCTTCCAGAAAAAGAAAGTTCGCGGAAGAAAGACCCGATATAAGATAGAAAAACGGTCCCGTGAAAAGAAACGAAATAAAAAGAAAATGACCGAATTCATTATGCTTTTTTATTTTCAGGAGATAAGCAACAGGCGCAACGAGAAAAATAAACCCGAAAAATTTGAAACCGATTCTTGCCCAATCCAGAAGAGCAAGCGGTGAAACCGAGTACTGCCCGCCGTGCAAAGCAAAAGTTCCGTAGTCCCTGCGCGAGAGCACCCTCATAAGGGCAGCTAAATTATGCGGGTTGCCCCAGTTCAGGGCAGCCCCCGCATGAGCTCTGACAATCAGAAAAAAATTTGCCGAAAAACCCAGAAGAGAAAGAACAGTCAGATAAATAATGAACTTTGTGTTAAGCAGTTTTCTGCGCGCGAGAAGAAACAGCACCGCCGGCGTAATCAGAATCAGCGTCTGGTGGTTGGCAAGACCGAGCCCGAAAACAAAAGAAGCGGCGAGTGTTTTTTTACGGGTCTTACCCGCTAAAAGACAGATAATAACCGCCGCAAAAAGAATATTAAGAGTAAAGACCTCACAGGCAAGGGATGAACGGAAAACAAGAGGCGAAAGCGCAAAATAAACAATCGTCGGGATTTTCAAAAACCGCGAAACCAGCAAAAGAGAAATGAAAACAAAAAAAGCATTGGCAAAATTTGCTCTGTAGGCGGGGTTCGCATACGGGAAAAGCCGCCCGGCGGCGTTTGTTATTATCGTAAAGACGGGATACCCCGGCGGGTGCGCCACTCCGAGGGTCGTCGCAGCCGTAATGAGTTCGGGAGAATCCCCGACAAATATTGACGGGGAAAGGTTAAACACATACACGCACAGCGCTAAGAATGCAATTATCAGGGGGATTTTCTTCACAAAAACATTATACAAAATTTTTCGGGTGCGTTGTTTGACTGACTGCACTAAAAATTGTATCCTGAGAAATGGAAGCAATCGTTTATTATTCTCTGACAGGGAACACAAAAAAAGCCGCGGAAACACTTGCCGGCAAGTTGAAGCTACCTTTTGAAATTATCCGGATTCGGGAAAAGAAAAAGCGGGGTTTTTTAATAAATGCCGTAAATGCTCTTTTTAAAATCCGCGTAGAAATTGCCGGGACGGACCTTGATTTAACCCGTTTTAATAAAGTTTACTTCGGAAGTCCCGTCTGGGCAGGCAGCCCCGCTCCGGCGCTGAACACATTTCTACAGGTCTGCACCGGCCTGGAAGGAAAAGAAGTTTCAATCTTCGTAACATACGGAAGCGGCCTCGGGAAAGAAAGGGCTTTGAAAATAATGCAAAATCTCATCCGGAAGAAAGGGGTAAAAGTTATTCGGAATTTATCCGTGCACTAAAGTGGCGCCCCGCGCGCGTGGCGCCGATATTATTCTTTTGTAAAAATTCCCCAGACCGCACAGTATCAGCAGTTCTCCCGCGAAAAAAAGCCACCAGTTGTATTTGGCGGGAACAAACGCAGAGACCTCTTTTTGAAATTCAGCATCCGTTGCGAGCGTTAATATCCCCGGTAAAAATCCTCCCGCAACAATAATTTTTGAAAAGTCGTAAATGAACGAAATAAATATTACGAACGCGCCCAGAAGAATAAATACCCACTCCGCGGCGCTTATTACCGCTCCGCGGCTCCTGTTTTGAGCGCGGGCGATAAGCCCCGCCATAAAAATCATCGTAACGGAACAGATAACGGGGGCGAGGACGGGCCCGAGCCACGCCACCGGTATCAAAAACAGAATATCCCATGTTAAAAGTGACATCGGCCAGCCGAGAAGCGCCTTAAGAAATACATAATAAAAAATATCCCATACCGCGAATTCAAAAAGAAAAACAGCAAGACGCTTGTGAAAATTTTCCCCGGAAACCCACGCAATTGAAACAAGCATAACAATGGTCGAAATTTCTCTCAGCCATTCAAGCGTTAAAACCCGGGCGGGAAACGCGGGGAGCGGAAAAGCGAAGCCACCAGGGTAGTAAAGTTCCCGCAGATAAATAACGACCGTAGCCTCAAGAAAACCCATCGCAATGCCGAAAAGACCCAGCCAGAATATTTTCTTAGTTCCCAAACCATTGCTCCGTATTAAAAACTTTACCCTCAACTTTTACATCCGCAAAACCTCTGTCATAGAGTTCTCTGTTGAGACATTTGGAAGCATTGTCGTAGAAAACGACGCCGTAAGAAACGCCTGAATAATCCTCCCTGACGCCGAATACGGAAATGACGGCGGCTTTATTGAGAACTTCCTTTTTTATAAATAAAACAGCGCCTTCGGCGTTAATCGCCTTGTCAAGAGCGCACAGCAGGATGATTTCGCCGTTTGCTGTCCGGAATGTTCTATAATCGATAATTTCCGCGACCCTCGCTTCCATCGTGTTTTTTTCGGCTCTCCATTCCACATAGGGAAACCTGCTCCTGTTCAGGCCGAACTCATCAACAATAAAAAACCTGCTGGTGTTCCCCCTGAAAATTAATAAAACCCCCGCAGCTGCGACGACAACAGCAAAAAGAATAATTTTCTTGCTCACGTTATATCTGCTCCAAATATCCCGGAATCAAAATCTTATGTGTCTTTCAATACCGAAATACTTCTGCCCTTCCCCTTCTTCATCCGGCATATATATCGCCTTTAAAACATTGTTTCCTTTAATCCTGTACATAACTTCAATGCCGTGCCGCAAATCAAGAGAAGAAACATTTCTCATAAACTCTATATTATATCCGAGATGCATTTTACCAAATGATTTCCCCATATATAAATTCATCCTGTCCGCCATATCCAGAGCGCTCAGTTTGTTTTCCGTATCCGTAATTTTTTCAAAAGCGGGAACTTTCACTTTTACCTCGTCGGCAAGGCCCGCTTCCTGGAAGAACTCCGAAAAAATCGGGCTGATAAAAGAAGAATCAATAATCTTCGCAATTTCATTTTTCATGGATTCAATGTCGCTTAATCCGGCTCCCTTGCCGGGCAGGACATGGTAATCCTGTGTCCGTGAATCTTCTTTGGAAAACTCCTTTGATGTCAGGTTTATATCCAGAGAATCAAGCGGGGAATGTTTTATGTCAACCATCACGGTATCTTCAACCTCGTCAAAAGGCGGGACAGAACTCTTCCTGCGGACGGGGGCATCCGCCTTCAATGTCAGGAAACACCTGTTATTGACGAACTCGACCTCGGCGAAATCCACGCTCAGCGTTTTCCCGAGATAATACAAACTTCCCTGGTTCGTTGAGAGTTTCCCGTTGACGAGAAAAGGCGGCCCTTCTATTTTCAGTTCTCCGTAAATATCCGCTTTGAAATTGTCCGCCATCCACTTCACGTTTTTATCAAATTTAAGATTCAGCTTCACATTCATATTCTTGTCCGCGCCGAGATCCAGCCCGCCGCGCTTATAGGAAAATTTCGCATTCTTTATTTTCAAATCGCCCTCTAAATTTGTTTTCTCCCCGTCAAAAACAGCCCTGATTTTTCCCGAAACGAGACCGCGGGAAGGTTTTGAGCCGACAATATACTTCAGAACGCTGCGGCCCTGAATAAGGAGACCCGGCACAATCACGGGGACACCGCCGTCCGGAATGTCCAGAAGAATGTCGTATCCGCTGATTCTTGCATCAGCGAGCGAAGCTTTCCCCGATATTCCAAAATTCTTATCCTTTACCTGCCCCTGTCCGCTTATATTAACGCTGCGGCCGTTAAAAACCGTCCGGAATTTTATTTTAATTCTCTCGGGATAACCGCGCGGGGCAAGCTCAAAAGAAAAATCTCCGGCGCCCTTCAGGTTGGGCATCTCAAAAGTTCCGCCGGCAAAAACACTGCAATTGCCGCAGAAATCTCTGATTTCACCGTCCGGCAAAAGAATTTTCGCCAGTTTAAGGTTCTCCATTTCTATTGAAAAGTTATTTACCTGCCCGGCGGAGGAGGCAAGGAAACCCTGCGTCCTGAAAAAACCGTACGGAACAGTTAATTTTATTTCCGGATATATAAAACCTCCTTCGGCTTTTACGCGACCTTGCGCATTTATAAAAGACCCCACAAAAATATTCTCCGCGAGAAAATTCAGTTCCGTTTTTTCGGCGCTTTGCGAAATAGCGGCTTTTATATCGCCGAACGCCTGTAAATCAATCTTCAGGAGTTTCAGGACTTTCTGCAAATCAATTTTCTCGGATGAAATTTCATATTTCCCGCCCGGAAGGATTCTGACGCCGAAACCGCCCTCGGCAAAAAAAACGTCAAGGTCGCCTGTCCCTGCAACAAGTTTCCCTGAAATTCCCGAGGTGCTTCCGGGCACCTTTTCAAACACGAGAGTTTCTCCTGAAACTTTCGCCTTAAATTCAAGAGGGAAGAAAAGGTCATTAAAAAAAGCCGTCGTCAGGCGGCCGCTAATTTCCGTCTGTGTTGCAAAATCAACATCAAAAAAACAATCCGCAAAAATTTTAATGCCGCCCGTTTCTATGTTTCTGATATCCATACCAATCCGCGCAGACCTGAAATCTAATTTTACTTCGGAATCTTTTATATCCGCAAAACCGCTTTTAAAATAAATCCTGCCTTTCGGCACTAAAATCCGACGCAGAGAAAATCCGGAAAATTCACCGAGAACTTCGCCCGAAAATCTGTCGCGCGCGGCAAAGACAACCTTAATCCGCCCAGGCGCCCTTGTAAAACTGCCATCTATTTTGAATTCATCTCCACCCCTGAAAATATCCGCGCTGAAGGCGCCGGCTGAGAAACTCAAAGCGCCGCTGATATCGCCTGAAAATTTATTATGGAGAAGAAGCAGCGGGAACTTACCAATTTTTACCTCTCCTGAAATATCGGGCAAAACCGAAACATCTCCCGAAAAAAAATCCCCCAGCGAAAAATCTTCAAAGAAAATACCGTCCGGACCCGCCCTGAAAGAAGAAGTGAACACCCCCGCTTTCCAGATTTCAGAGGTTTTAACTTCGCCTTTCAGTTCGTATTCCTCAATCTTCCCTTTTGCATTAACCTTTCCGGGCAGGGCTTCGAGTTCCGCTGTAAAAGGAAATTTCTCACTCTTAAAATCCTGCCCGTATTTAAATAAAGTTTTTTTGCCGTTCAAAACAACAGAAAATTTTTTTTCCGAAAGTTTAATTCTGCAACTGCCGTTATCTTTATACCCGGAAACGGCAAGAAAAAAATCGGAGTTCAAGTTAAACAGACCTTCCCCTGCCGTAAACTGACCGCCTGATAACGCGAAGGATTTTTTGCTGCCGGAAATTACAAAAGACGAAATTTCAAAAATATCGTCCTTCTTCAGTAAGTCTGCGGAAATTTCCAAGCCCTTGTTTTCCTCGCGGAGGTCCAGAGAAATCACGCCGGCCTTTATGCCGCACTCACCTTTAACGGAATAACTCCTGCCTTTGCTTTTCACTTCAATTTCGGGATGCAGTTTTATACCTCCGGAGGACTCAAAGGTTGAAAACAATCTTATTTCTCCGGAACGTATTTTTACCGTTTTGGCAAAGGAACCCGTTATGAACGCTTCACCGCCGTGAATAAAACCGCCGCCTGTTACCGCAAAACCTTTGTAATCTCCCGAAAAATCCGTTACGGAAATTTTTCCCGCATTTCTCTCATTATACGCACCCGCCGCAAAACAGTTTTCAAAAGCAAATTCCTCGTAGACAAATTCCTGCGCGCCGCCCTTAAATCTTACAACAGGATTTCTTAAAAATCCGGCGGCGCTCACATTTCCCGCTATGCCTGATGCGGCAAAAGAATCACTCTTGTAACTTCCTCTAACTTCGAATTCGCCCTTTATCAGCGGATTCGCTGACAAAGGGCTGATTTCACAAGAACCCGAAACCAGAACGCCGTCTAAATTAGTGCTTATTTTTGAAAACATAACACTCTTTTCCGAAACATTAACTCTGCTTTTGAAATCCCGCAGACGCAGGCATCCGGAATCCGCTGCGGCGAATAATTCATCAGCGCTCAGACGGCCTGCGGCAGTGATATTATAAACTTTGCCGTCTTTAAAAGAGCCGATGACTCTCCCCGTAAAATTTTCGTTCACAAACGGCGGCGTTGAAACGAAGGCCGAAAAAAAACTTAGGTTTTTCAGTCCGGCCTCAAATTCCCATATTCCCGAAATATTTGCAGCCGTTACGCCCGCTCTGAAACCACCGGATGCAACATTCGCCCTGACGGATGCCGCTTGAAGCTTACCCGAAATTTCAAAAGTTTTGTTTAACTCAACGCTCTGTAGAAAAATATTCCTGAACTTGACGGCAGGCGCGCCGGCAGGGGCTTCCTTTTTTCCCGGGGCAAAAAAACCCGCAATCTCTTTCAGTTCGTTTTTATCCGCCCTGATATTCAGCCCGTCAAGAAAGACCTTTTTCAACTCCGGCGTTTTCCTGAACATAAAAAAGGGTCCGAAATAGAGAATTATCTTCTTAAAACGGAAAGCCCTCCCCCCCGTCGCCAGCGGGACTGAAATTTTTACTTCATTAAGAGCCGCCATGCGGAAATAATCGGTATCAACGTCGCCGTATGAAACATTTATTCCGGTTTTCCGGATTTCGGATGAAATGGAACGCCCTATCTCACGACGCGCTTTCTCAAAAGGGAAAAAGACAACGATGCTCAGCGCCGCTATTACAAAGAACACCACTATTTTTAATAAATTTTTCACTGTTGCAATTATACAAAATATCACACACATACGGACATACCGCGGCGTATTACAAGATAGACATTGGAGAAATTATTCCAAAATGTGTTTTTTATTGCTATAATCACCCCGTTATGATGGAGATTTTGTATCTGCCGGTTTTATTTTTTTCGGTGATTGTGCACGAAGTCGCTCACGGCTATACCGCGCTGAAACTCGGGGACGACACCGCTCTTTATTCGGGTCGGCTGACGTTTAATCCCGTACCCCACATAGACCTCTTCGGCACGATAATTCTTCCCCTTCTGCTCGTGATTACACGAAGTCCTTTTCTTATCGGCTGGGCAAAGCCGGTTCCCGTAAACCCGTATAATTTTGCAAACCCCCGGCAGGACTTCGCGAAAGTCGGCGCGGCGGGCCCTCTCTCAAACATCGCTCTTGCGGTTCTTTCCGCTGCCCTCATCGCAACGCTGAGAATTCTGGGAGCGGCCTCATCTTTTCAGCTAATCATACACATCCTTCAGTATGCAGTTTTTATTAACATCCTCCTTGCCATTTTTAATCTGATACCGGTTCCTCCGCTTGACGGCTCGCGAATTCTTTCGGCTTTTCTTTCCGCCGAGGCAGCGTACAAATACGACCGCATCGCCCGCGGCGGACCTTTCATAACGCTCATAATCCTGTGGGTTTTCTGGCCCTTTATTTTTAAAATCGTGCAGTTGATTGCAGGGGCTCTTCTCTACCTGGCAATGACTCTATAATATGAACAGGAAAAGAATTTTGTCCGGAATGAGGCCGACAGGGGCAATGCACCTCGGTCATTTCTTCGGAGCGCTCAAAAACTGGGTTAAACTCCAGGATGATTACGAAACTTTTTATATGGTCGCCGACTGGCACGCAATGACGACCTCCTACGACGACACGTCCGGTTTCTCCGACGCTGCCTACGAAATGCTTTTTGACTGGCTCGCATGCGGCATCGACCCCGGAAGGTCGTGCATATTCAAACAGTCTGACGTTCCCCCGCACGCGGAACTTTTCCTGATTTTCTCGATGATAACGCCCCTCGGATGGCTTATGAGATGTCCCACCTATAAGGAACAGCTCCGCGAAATAAAAAATCACGACATAAACACGTTCGGTTTTCTCGGCTATCCCGTCCTCCAGGCGGCCGATATCCTGATTTACAAAGCGGACTGCGTGCCGGTGGGCGAGGACCAGCTGCCGCATCTGGAAATAACGCGCGAAATCGCAAGAAGGTTCAACCACCTGTACAAAGAAGTGTTCCCTGAACCAAAAGCTCTGCTTACAAAATCGCCGAAACTTTTAGGAACCGACGGAAGAAAAATGTCAAAAAGCTACGACAACGCCGTGAACCTGACCGACGATGAAAAAATAATATTAAAAAAAATAAACAGCATGGTGACGGACCCCGCGCGGATACACCCTTCCGACCCCGGACACCCCGACGTCTGCAGCGTTTTCCAGTACCGGAAAGCCGTCAATGCCGAAAAATCGGCGGAAATCGCCGGCGTCTGCCGAAAGGCTGAAATCGGATGCGTGAAGTGTAAGAAAATGCTGGCTGAGGAAATCTCGGCAGTTCTCGCTCCGCTTCAGGATAAAAGAAAGAAAATCAAAAAAAAAGATGTGACGGATATTCTGAACGAAGGAAAAAAGAAAGCGGGCGCCATCGCCGCCGGAACGCTTGAGGAAGTAAAAAAAGCTATAAACCTATGACAGAAAACTACTTCGTCAGGACTGATGTTTTTGAAGGGCCTCTCGACCTGCTCCTCTGGCTGGTCCAGAATAACAACATGGACATCTATGACATTGAGATTTCAAAAATAACCTCGCAGTATTTAGAGCATATTGAAAAGAACATTTTTAACCCCGACTCATCCGCCGAATTTCTGTCTATGGCATCGCTTCTCCTGAGAATAAAATCAAATCTGATGCTCCCGAAGGAAACGGAAGAATATCAGGAGGCGGTTGCCGATAAACAGGAACTTGAGAAAAGACTTTCCGAGTGGAAAAAAGTTAAAGAAAGCAGGGATGTTCTTCTGGAAAAATTCAGGGGTCGCAGAAATTTCTTCAGGAGGAACGAACCCGCAGCGGTTGAAATCGACAAAAAAAGCAACGTCACCGTTTTTGACCTCGCGGAAATCTTTTCGGCGTTGATAATAAAAAATCTTCATAAGGCGGAAACAATCACCGGCCCCGAAATATACCTCGAAGACGTTCTTAACGAAGTTCAGGAACAATTAAAAATGGAAGCCCCTCTGAAATATTCTCATCTCCTGTTCAAAAATCCCACAAAACTGTATGCGGCAGTTCTGCTTTTTGCGCTCCTTGACCTTACGTCGAAAAAAATTATCACGATAAAACAGCAGCGGCCGTTCGCCGACATATCGATTGCATCTCTCAAAAACGAAAGCCCTGCCGCGGAACCGATTGAATATGGAAACGACCGAATTAAAGAAAGTAATTGAAGTGCTCCTGTTTATAAGCGGGAAGAGCGTTTCAAAGGAGAAACTCGCCGAAATAGCGGGCGTTTCCCGTGCGCAGATAGAGGAAACAGTCACCGCCTTAAAACAGGAATGGAATTCAAATCACGGTTTTTTCATTGAAAATATCGGGGCAGGCTTCCAGATTTCCACAAGACCTGAATATTCGGGATATATTTTAAAACTTTTCCCGTGGAAGGGCTCTTTGAAACTTTCCCCGGCCTCGGCGGAAGTTCTTTCAATAATCCTTTACAAACAACCGATTACAAAAGCGGAAATCAACGCCATACGCGGGGTCGATTCGCAGGGGGTTATCTCAAATCTCCTTAAAAACTCGCTGGTAAAATACGGAGGCCATAAAAAAACGCCCGGCCAGCCGCGCCTTTTAAGGATTAACGATACCTTTTATCATGTGTTCGGCATAAAAGACAGCGCCGATGTGCCGTCATGGGAAGAACTCGGAGAGGGGCAGTGAACAGCAATAAAAAAGGATTAGCAGAAAGAAAAAAAAGGGGACGGTTCTAATACTTTAGAATCTTACATTGCAACTTCTATGCAGATTGCGTAGAAGATTTTGCGAGCAGTTCTTGGCAAGCGGGGCTGTGTGAGCGAGGGAGTTTTGCCCGGGGCGCGGGAAACCCAGAGCGAACTTTGATGGTTGGGGACAGGTCTTGAAAAGCCCTGTCCCCTTCCATAAAAGCGTCACCGCTGGCAAGACTGTGAGCAATTTGGTTGCGGCTGAAAGCCGCCTTAGTAGCAACAGAGAATTAGAGACGAGAGAATAAGTATAGCGGGAGGAATACGGTGAAAAAAATAGATAAACTCAGGTCTGAGATTGACCTGAACGACGAAGGAATCCTGAAACTCATTTTGAAGAGAATTGAAAAAACCCGGGAAATCGCCGAGTACAAGAAAACACGTGGCGGAAAGATTTACCGTCCTGAAAGAGAGGAGAAAATTTTGCGGAAAATGAAAAAAAATCTCGGGAGAGAGCAGTCAAAAATCGTTGAAAACGTTTTCAGAACCATCATCTCCAACTGCCGCGCCGTCCAGAAAACCCTGAAAATATCCTATCTCGGGCCGAAAGCGACTTTCACCCATCAGGCGGCAATAAAAATCTTCGGGGAATTCTGTAATTTTGCGCCGGCTCAATCCGTAAGCGAGGTTTTCAATGAAATTGAAACGGACAGAGCCGAGTACGGGGTCGTCCCGATTGAAAACTCAACGGAGGGAATGATAAGTCATACTCTTGATATGTTCATCGATTCTCCCCTGAAAATAATAAACGAAGAATTTCTTGCCATTTCGCACTGTCTTATTTCCAGTGGCAAAAGCGTCAAAAAAATAAAAAAACTTTACTCGCATCCCTCCGCTTTCGCCCAGTGCAGGGACTTTGTGTCAAAAAATTTTGCTGCCTCTGAAAAAATTGAGACATCAAGCACCGCGGGCGCGGTGAAACTTGCCGGCGAGGCGGCGAATGCCGCCGCGATCGCATCACGGTTCGCCGCGGAAATCTACAAAATGAATATCCTTGCGGAACACATCGAAGACATATCACAGAACTATACAAGGTTTCTCGTGTTGGGCAAAACAACACCCGAACCGTCAGGGAAAGACAAGACCTCTCTGCTTTTTTCGCTGAAAGACCGGCCGGGGTCGCTGCACGATTCGCTTGTCCCTTTCAAAAAAAGGAATATAAACCTGACAAAAATAGAATCGCGCCCGTCCAGAAAAAAGCCGTGGGAATACCTGTTTTTCGTCGACTGCACGGGCCACACAAACCAGAAAAAAATTCAGGCCGTCATAAAAGAACTTGCGGTATTCTGTAATTCAATAAAAATTCTGGGCTCCTATCCCGCGGGGGACTCCAATATATGATTAAACCGCGCAAAGCCGTTAAAAATTTCGCTCCCTACGTCGCAGGGAAACCGATAGAGGAAATAAAACGCATCTACAAACTTAAAAAAGTCATAAAACTCGCTTCAAACGAAAATCCTTATCCCCCGCCCGAAGGCGTGATAAAAAAAATTAGAACTCTCGCGAAATCGGTAAACAGGTATCCCGATTCAAACGGTTACGCCGTAAAAAAAGAAATCGCAAAAACGTTCGGGATAAAACCGGACTGTATTGTCATCGGCAGCGGAGTTGATGAAATAATAGAACTTCTGGCAAAAGCGTATCTTGAACCGGAAGACGGAATCATCGTTTCGCAGTACTCGTTCATCCGTTATGAGATGGCTGCGCGCCTGATGAATGCGAAAGTGAAAATCATAAAAATGAAAAAATTCACTCACAATCTCAGGAAAATGGCGGGCGCGGCAAAACAGCGCGATAAATTTATTTTTATCGACAATCCCGATAATCCTACGGGAACTTATAACACAAAAAGCGAAATTGAAGAAATGTTTGAAATACTCAAAAAAAGGAAAAGCGGAGTAATCCCCGTTTTCGATGAAGCGTATGCGGATTTTACGACTGCAAAAGATTATGTTTCAATGATAAAATATTTCAAAAAAGGCAAAAAAATAATTATTCTCCGGACTTTTTCAAAGACATACGCCATGGCGGGCTTGAGATTCGGCTTCGCCGTCGCGCCGGCTGAAATCTGCGGGGTCATTGAAAGAATACGCCCGCCGTTCAACACGACGCTCATCTCGCAGGCGGCAGCAATAGAGGCGCTCAGAAACAAAAAGTACGTAAATGAAATACGAAGGAAAATTTTACCCGAGAAAAAAAATCTTGCGCGGGCGCTTAATGCAATGGGCTGCCGGGTTGTCCCGTCCGAAACCAATTTTCTCCTCGTGAAAGTCGGAAACGGCGAAGATATATTTAAAAAACTTCTCAAAATGGGCGTGATTGTGCGGGCAATGGACGAATACGGTCTGCCCGAATACATAAGGGTAACCGTCGGCAAACCTTCCGAAAACAGGTTTTTCCTAAAATGCCTTAAGAAAACAAAGACCGGAGGAAAATAAATGATTCTTACTTTAAAAAGAGGAATTTCAAGGAAGGAAATCGAACGTCTCGAGAAAAAAATAAAGCATTACGGTTTCAAACCGCACATTTCCAGAGGCGCAAAGGACATAACCTGCGGCGTCATCGGTGAAAACGCCATACTGCTGAAAGAATTTTTTGAGTCCGACCCTCTTGTCCGTTCCATCGCCCAGATTTCAAAGCCGTATAAACTTGCGAGCAGACAAATACACCCGAAAGATACCGTAATAAACGTCGGAGGGGCGGAAATCGGCGGAAAAAGCATCGCAATAATCGCCGGGCCATGCGCGGTGGAAAACAGACAGCAGATTATCTGTATAGCGAAAGCCGTAAAAAAATGCGGGGCGAAATTCCTGCGGGGAGGAGCGTTCAAACCGAGAACCTCGCCTTACTCTTTCCAGGGTCTGGGAGAAAAAGGTCTGAAATATCTCGCTGAAGCAAGAAAAGAGACAGGGCTCAGAATCGTTACCGAGGTGATGGAAATTTCACAAATAGAACTGGTTGCCCGGTACGCCGATGTTTTCCAGATAGGCGCAAGGAACATGCAGAATTTCAACCTGCTGAAAGAAATAGGAAAAACGAAAAAACCTGTCCTGCTCAAGCGGGGAATATCGGCGACGATATCCGAACTCCTGATGGCGGCGGAATACATAATGAGCAACGGCAACCACAGCATTATTCTCTGCGAAAGAGGAATAAGAACTTTCGCAAAAGAAACCCGCTTTACACTCGACATAAGCGCCGTGCCTGTCCTGAAAAAAGAAACGCACCTGCCTGTAATAATCGACCCTTCTCACTCAACGGGCGACCGGTCTCTTGTCCCGGCAATGTCTCTGGCAGCGATTGCTTCCGGGGCGGACGGAATTATTGTTGAAGTTCACACCAGCCCCTCAAAAGCCCTCTCGGACGCCGCGCAGACGATAGATGTCCCTACCTTCGGCGGCATCATGAAAAAAGCAAAACTGCTCGCCGGCATTTTAGATAAAAAAATTTAACTGAATTTTGTAACTGACTTTTCCGACTTTTAGAAGTAGTAATTTCTTAATCTTTTACGAATAAAAGAGGAAAGACAATGTCGCTCACGCAGCAGGGAATCCAGACGGCAATAAACAAAAAGATACAGGCAACAATATAGGAAAACCAGTTTAAACTCCCGCCGACAGCCATAATGATATGAAAGAGAGAAGCCCACGTGCTCAGCAGAACATGCAGCGCGTGCGGAAATTTTGTCGACGGTTTGAAATATGCAATCAAAATCCCCGCTATTGCCAAAGGATTTACCAGCCACCATTCCTCAATAAAACCCAGATGGGCCTCCCTGTTCGGCATACGGAGCAGCGCCTCCCCCAGATAAGGTATTACCGAATCGCTTAAAGTGGCTATACCGACGGAGCCGAGATAACCTATCGCTAAAAACATCCCGAGTTTATATTTACCCTTGCTATAAAGACCGTACATAGACGCCGTAACGAGAGCGCTCAAAAGGATGTGCGCAGGGTGAAGAACATAAAAGATATTGTATGAAATACTCGCCGGAAGATTGCGGAACAATATCATAATGATTATCCCTGTAACCGCGCCGAACAGCGTAAACGGAGCATGGTTCCTCAATTCTTTTATTATCTGTCTAATCATTTACATTCCCCCTCTCTCCGAAAATCAAAGACCCTATTCTCACAATGTTCGCTCCCTCTTCCAGCGCAACCTTATAAGAATTCGTCATCCCCATGGAGAGATACTTCATTTCAACGCCCGGCAAATTCATTTTTTTTATTCGTTCGAAAATTTCTTTCGTCTTCGTAAAATAAGGTCTTGCCTCATCGGGATTTCCGAACCCCGGACCCATTGTCATAAGACCTTTTATTTTTATATTTGAAAACTTCGATATATTTCTCACCGCATCGAACGCATCCTCCGGCAGAACGCCGGTCTTCTGCTTTTCCCTGCCGCTGTTTATCTCGATTAAAACCGGCATGATTTTCCCTGATGCGCCGCATCTTTTATCAATTTCTTCTGCTAAACTGTATGAATCAACCGTTTGTATCATATCCGCAATTTCAACGATTTTTTTTACTTTATTTTTCTGCAAATGACCGATGAAATGCCACTGAACTTTTCGGCCGACTTCCCGAAAGACCTTCTGCGCTTCCTGAACATAATTTTCTCCGATGATTTTAACGCCCCCCGCCGCCGCCTCCAGAATTTCCGCAGAAGTTCTCGTCTTTGCCGCGGCAACCAGTTGAACGCCTTCAGGCAGTTCGGTTAAAAGACTTTTTACGTTTTCCTTAATCATTACAATAGCAAATTCAAAATCCCGCCGACGACAATAGTGGAAACAATCATAATCAGCGCGGCTTTTAACATATCTCTTACTCCGAGTTCCTTAACAAGAACCGTAAAAGTGGCGACGCACGGAAAATACATCGTTAAAACGACGGAAGCAATAACGAGCTGTTTCATCGTAAGCCCCAAAGGAGCAAGCATCCCGACGGCCACATCCTTTCTCAGAAAACCGACAATCAGCGCCGCAATGGCGCCTTCGGGCAAACCCAAAATCCCTGTTACGAGAGGACCTATAACCCGACCTGCAAATGCAATGATGCCGAAAGCATAAAGAATGTTGACAATTAAAACACCGAGCATAACAAAAGGAACCGCTTCGCTGATAAACCATTTTATTCTCATCCCTACTTTCTTAAAAAGCGCGCCGAAATACGGCAGCCGATAAGGAGGAATTTCAACAAAAATTTCAGGTGAATCTCCCTTTATGAGCAAATTCTGCAGAATGCCCAGGATAATCCAGACGGAGAAAAGAGTCCCGAAAACAAGCCCGAGAGCATGAGAGCCGTATTTTCCGACGAGCCCGACAATCATCGCAATCTGAGCCATGCAGGGAACGGCAATCGCCATCAGCACGGCGGCAATAAACCTCTCTCTTTTCGTTTCAAGAACCCTTGTGGCAAGAGCGCCCGGCACATTACACCCGAGACCAAGTATCATCGGAATTATCGCGAGGCCGTGAAGCCCGAGGCGGTGCATCAGGGTGTCCACAAGAATGCCGAGCCGGGGAAGATACCCCGAGTCCTCAAGAAAACTCAAAACGACATAAAACGAAAAAACATAGGGAAGAACCATTGCAATCGGAACAAAAAAACCCGTTGTCAAAAGACCCATTGATTCCACAAACTCAATTTTTCCCGCGAAAAGTTTCCCGATTAAAATATCGTGAATAAAACCTGAGGAACCCATAATGGTAGAAAACTTCATCATAAGCGGCGCCCACAAATTTTCAAATAACGGCTCAAAGACATAACCTATGAGACCCTCGCCGATAAACCTTATTATCTCGAATGCAATAAATGCCGTGATAAGGGCAACTGGGATTCCTGTAACCGGTTTTATGCTGGCGTCGCCGATACGCTCCCACAGGGTGTGGTGCCTGTGCGAAAGGTTCTGGACTTCCTGTATAATGTCACCGATTTTGTGCCATCTTTCGCCTTCCGCATATTCAACTTTTCCGACGGCGGCGGATTTAAGTTTCAGGTATAAATTCTTTATCCCCTCGCCTGTAATTGCGCAGGTCGGGACCACCGGCACGCCTAAAATTTTTTCAAGTTTTACGGGGTCAATTTCTACGCCTTTGTGCTTCGTGTCATCCCACATATTCAGGGCAACGACCATCAGGATTTTTCTTTCTATAACCTGCATTGTAAGGTTCAGATTCCTTTCAAGATTTGTAGCATCCACAACGTTTATAACGACATCCCCCTCTTCCAGCATACTGACTGCAACCTCTTCCGCGGGACTGGATGACTCTAAAGCGTAAGTTCCGGGGACATCTATGATTTCAACTTTTTCGCCGTTAATAAACAGATAACCTTTTGTAAACTCAACGGTCGTTCCGGGGTAATTTGAAACAATAACGTTTACTCCCGTCAGACGGCAGAAAAGAGCGCTTTTTCCGACATTGGGGTTTCCGACAAGAAGAATCTTTTTCACTTTTCGCCTCTGACGATTATTTTTTTCGCCATTCCGAAACCAATGGCGACCTGCGTGTTTCCGAGCTGGATCGTTACGGGCCCTTTCATAATCTGCGATGAAATCTTCTTCACCTTCGTCCCGACCGTTATCCCCATTGCGGCAAGCTTTCCGGCAAAACCCATGCCGCCGGTCATTTCAACAATTTCGCAGACAACCCTTTCTTTAACCTGCGTCAAGTCATGTAAAGGCATATCATATCCTGCTTTTTAATTTTTTACGGCAGGCGCGGCAGTAACCCTTAATTCCGAGACGGCGCTCAACCGCCTTAAAACCGTATTTTCTGCAAATTTCATTTGCCAAGTTTTCTATTCTATCGTCATAAAATTCAATTGCACCTCCGCAATCGAGACAAAGCATATGGTCATGATGACCGTGGCCGAAGATATATTCGTAGTTCGTCTTATCGCGGCGGCGGAGCGGGGTTTCAGCGGTAAGACCCGCTTCAACCAGAAGAGGAAGAATTCTATAAACGGACGCGCGCGAAACCCTTTTTCTTTTTTTGTAAAGAGTTTGAAAAAGTTCTTCGGTGTCAAAATGTCTGTGCAGTAAAAGAACTTCATTTAAAACAATCTTCCTTTCCGGCGTAAATTTCATACCTCCCGCCTTAAGGAAATTTATGAATTTTTTCTCTGCTTCCTTCATTTTACTAATTGCGACTTGTTCTCAATCTCAATTATATCCGATTAAGCCGCCCTGTCAAGGAGTAAAATCAGGGAAGATAATTTTTGATGTAGTCC
>JBDRMV010000057.1:0-32227 GCA_043811795.1 bacterium
GCCGGAGCGTACTCATGCAGGGACCAAGATTGACAGGACCTTCAGATTGAAGGGGTTGCTGAAATGTGGGGACTGCGGGTCGTTTCTGACTCCACACTATACGCAGAAGCGTCGGAAAGACAGTAGCGTCAATCGAATTCCTTACTACCGATGTACTAAGACCATGCACATGAGCAACGACGTTTGTCGAGTGCGTAGCTTGAGCGCCGACAGAATCGAGGAAGCTGTAATTGACAACTTGGCTGAGCTCAGCAAGAACGAGCGATACCTGGGCAGGTCCATTGACGAGCTGAACCGCGATATTGGCAAGAATCTGAAACCGCTCTATCAGGAAGAAGCGTCGTTGAAATCGCGTCTCGGCGAAATCGAGGGAGAAATCGACCAATTCGTGCAGGCCTTAGGCAAAGGCAAGATCAGCATCAGTCGCCTAGAGAAGGAAATCGAGTCGCGAGAACAAGATCGAGTGTTGCTGAAGAGCCAACTTGAGTACGTCCAGCAGAGAATCCGGCAGTCGGCTGTGCCCGAATTCGATGCAGCAATAGTCAGAAAGAACCTTGCCGACTTCCAAGCCGCTTTTGGGGGCCTGACTCCACGTGAGCAGGCTGAAGCCTTGAAGTGCCTTCTTAAGGCCATTACGGTGTTCCCTGATAAAGTGGTGTTGGAAGTGTTCGACTTGCCCGAATTCAAGCCAAGTTCGCAAAACCGTCCAATAAAGCTCCCCCGGCTGGACTCGAACCAGCGACCCGCTGATTAACAGTCAGCTGCTCTACCAACTGAGCTACCGCGGAATTAGGGGTATTATACAAAAATATTACTGAACAACAAATTCAGGTCTTACGTGGCGGCAGATTCCGATTCTCTTCGGGGGCCAGTATTTGAAGAGGGCTTTTCCCCGAAGATATTTTCTTTCAAGACAGCCCCAGAAGCGCGAGTCCATGCTGTAATCGCGGTTGTCTCCCATGGCAAAAAATGAATCTTCCGGTATTTTTATCGGCCCGAAATTGTCTCTGACGCTCAACCCTTTCGGAAGCGCCGGCCCGCCTCTGAAAACAGTGTAAGATTCTTTCAGGGCTTTTCCGTTGATAAAAATTTTTTTGTCTTTTATTTCAATTGTCTCGCCCGGCAGGCCGATGCATCTTTTTATAAAATCCTTTTTTGTGTTGAGAGGATATTTGAAAATTATGATGTCACCCCTCTTTGGCGTGCTGAATTTGATATATTTCCCTGCAACAGGAATATACCAGCCGTAAATAAATTTGCAGGCGAAGAGATGGTCCTTGATTAAAAAAGTGTCTTTCATCGAACCGGACGGTATCTTGAATGCCTGCAGTATGAAGTACATTATTGCGGAAACAATAAGAAGCGTTTGAAAGAGAGATTTTACCTCTTCAAGTATTCTTTTGTGGATTTTGACGGGGATGTGTTTGAGAATCAGGTGGAGCGCGCCAAAGCCCAATGCGATAAAAAAAACAATTTTTTCCATTTTTTACTTTTAAAATTCCCTAACGTCCCCTTTTGTTAAAGATGGGAAAAGAGGAAGTTTATTTCTTAAGTATCTCAAAAAAAACTTCCTGAGGCAAGTCCACGCTCCCTATTCTCTTCATCCTCTTTTTTCCTTCTTTCTGTTTTTCAAGGAGTTTCCGTTTTCTCGTTATGTCGCCGCCGTAGCACTTGGCGATGACGTCTTTCCGGATGGCTGAAATGGTTTCGCGCGCGATGATTCTTCCGCCGATTTTCGCCTGAAGAGCTACCTCGAACAACTGGCGCTGGACGAGTTTTCTGAGCCGCCGGAGAATTTCCCTTGCGAAATAATATGCTTTTTCCTTCGGCTGGATTGTGCTGAGCGCTTCCACGGGAACCCCGTTTACGAGGATGTCCACTTTATCGAGTTTCGCCTCGGTGAAACCTGAATGCCTGTAATCGAAAGAGGCGTAGCCCTTGCTTACGGATTTAAGGGCGGAATAAAAACCGGCAATCATTTCGGCGAGGGGCAGTTTATATTTGAGAATAACTTTCTGCTGGTTTATGTAATTCATGCTGATGTATTTTGCGCGGCTGTTTTCAAGCAGTTTCATTGAAGGTCCCAGCCACGTGTCGGGGGTTATGACCGTAGCGATTATTTCGGGTTCGTAGACCTTTTCTATTTTGACTTTTGCAGGCCATTCGTCCGGTCTTGAAACATCGCGGGGTTCCTTGTCCTGTTCCTTTACGCGGTATATTACCTGCGGCGCTGTCGCGAGGATTTCAATTTCCGATTCTCTTTCAAGGCGTTCCTGTACGATTTCCATATGGAGCGACCCCATAAAACCGAGCCGGTATCCGAGACCCAGCGTTTTTGATTTTTCCGCCTCCCACGAGAAAGCCGCGTCATTCAGATGGAGTCGCATAATGGCTTCCCTCAGCATTTTTTCGGTTGTTTCACCCAGCGGATAGAAAGATGAGAAAACGAACGGTTTGATTTCCCTGAAGCCGGGGACCGGCGGCGTTTTTTCCGACGCTCCCGTCAAAGTGTCGCCGATTTTTATTTCCACCAGTTCCTTTACGCCTGCAACGGCGTAGCCGACTTCCCCCGCGGAGAGTTTTTCTCTTTTTTCAGGAATGAGTTTAAAAACCCCCACCTCCTGAATTTCATAAATTTTTCCTGTGGCGATGGCTTTTACTTTCATACCCTGTCTGATTTCACCGTCGTAAAGGCGTATATAGATAATGACGCCCCGGAAAGGGTCGAAGTTCGAATCGAAAATCAGCGCTTTCAGGTTTTTGTCTGCATCACCCTCCGGCGGCGGTACGGCTTCCACTATTCTGTCCAGAAGTTCTTTCACTCCCGTTCCTTCTTTTGCGGAGACATAAAGTATTTCCTCGGGCCTGCATTCAAGCAGCCGGCTTATGTCTTTTGATACCTGTTCCATCCGCGCATTAGGCAGGTCGATTTTGTTGAGAACGGGGATTATTTTCAGATTGTTTTCCCGCGCCAGATTAAGGTTGGCAATTGTCTGCGCTTCAATGCCCTTGGCCGCATCCACGATAAGAACCGTGCCCTCGCACGCAGCGAGTGACCGCGAGACCTCGTAGGAAAAATCAACGTGACCGGGCGTGTCTATCAGGTTCAGGTTATAGTTTTTATAAGGGATGTTGACCGCCTTGGCTTTTATCGTTATTCCTCTTTCCTTTTCAAGCGTCATCCTGTCCAGAACAGGTGTTTTGCCTTTGTATTTCTTCATCACGCCGGTGATTTCAAGAACTCTGTCGGCAAGGGTGCTCTTCCCGTGGTCAATGTGCGCGATAAAAGAAAAGTTCCTGATGGTTTTCATGAGAGCAAGGTATCAAATTTTGGAGAAATTATCAAAATTTTTTACAATAAAACAATGGAAAAAAGCGTAAAACTGATTATAAAAGGTTTTGTCCAGGGAGTGGGCTTCAGGTGGTTTGTTGAAAGAACCGCGAGAGGTCTGGGGCTGAAAGGTTCTGTCAAAAACCTCCCCGGCGGGTCGGTGGAAATAAAAGCAAAAGGTCAGGAAGAGCAGTTGAAACGGCTGATAGATTATCTTTATGATGGTCCGGGAAACGTGAGTGACGTGGAAGTAACTTATGATGCGCAGGTTGACGAACAGAACTTCCGCGTAAGGTTTTAAAAAAAGGTAAAAGGGGCTGTCCCTTTTTTCGTGGCCCGGCCGCCGCTCCGCTGACAGATAATTGACAGAAGCTGGTCGGTTTTGTATAAATGTCTATGGAACTTAAAAAATTACTCGGAAAAGAAAATTTTGAGAAAATCAGCAGAATCGGAAGCAGCGGACTTGCCGGTTTTCTTGAGAAGTATTTAATTCTCTGCGAACCTGCGTCCGTTTTTGTGAATACGGGAAAAGAAGAAGACATTGAATACATCAGAAAAAGAGCGATAGAACTCGGCGAGGAAGCCACTCTTTCAATATCCGGCCACACAATTCATTTTGACAACTACAGCGATCAGGCGAGGGATAAAAAAAACACGAAAATACTAGTGCCTGAAGGTGTCTCTCTCGGCTCCGGCATAAATACGCTTGACAGGGAGAAAGGTCTTGAAGAAGTCCATTCATTTTTGAAAAACATAATGAAAGGGAAAGAACTGATTGTTTCCTTTTACTGTCTTGGTCCCGCCGGCTCGCCGTTTTCCATCCCCTGCGTTCAACTGACCGATTCGTTTTATGTCGCACACAGTGAAAACATACTTTACAGGCAGGGTTACGGGGAATTTTTGAGGCAGGGAGAAAAGGTGAAGTTTTTTAAGTTTGTCCATTCCGCCGGCGAGTTGATTGAAAATAATACTTCCAAAAATCTTGACAGGAGAAGGATATACATAGACCTTGAAAGCGAAACGGTTTACAGCGTCAACACGCAGTACGGCGGAAACACCATAGGGCTTAAAAAACTTGCGATGCGGCTTGCAATAAATAAGTCGGCGCCGGAGGGGTGGCTTACGGAGCACATGCTTGTTATGGGTATTAAAGGGAAAGGAGAAATTACCTATGTCACCGGCGCGTTTCCTTCTCTTTGCGGTAAGACATCAACAGCAATGCTTGAAGGTGAGACGATTGTGGGGGATGACATTGCGTATCTCCGGAATATCGACGGTGAGGTCCGTGCGGTTAATGTTGAAAAGGGAATGTTCGGAATTATACAGGGGATAAACTCAAAAGACGATCCCCCTCAGTGGAATCTGCTCAACAGCCCCGGGGAGATTATTTTTTCCAATATACTGATAACGGAGGATAAAAAGACGTTCTGGATAGACCATGACGGAAGCGAACCGGCCGTTGGCTTCAACCATTCAGGCCAGTGGAGCCCGGGGAAGAAAGACGAAAACGGGAAAGAAATAACTTCCTCGCATCCGAACGCAAGGTTTACGGTCTCCCTTGAAGGTATGAAAAATGTTGACGGGAATTTGCACAATTCCCGCGGTGTTACGGTAGGAGGTATTCTTTACGGGGGCAGGGATTCGGACACGAGCGTCCCGGTCGAGGAAGCGTTTAACTGGGTTCACGGAATTGTAACCAAAGGCGCCTCGCTTGAGTCGGAGACAACCGCTGCGACTCTGGGGAGTGTCGGAGTAAGGGTTTTCAATCCGATGTCCAATCTGGATTTTCTTTCTGTGCCAGTCGGACAATATATCGGGGCTAATATCGAATTCGGCGAAAATTTGAAGAAAATGCCGCTTATTTTCGGGCTGAATTATTTTCTGAAAGGCAAAGCCGGGAATTTTCTCAATGAGAAAAACGACAAGAAGGTGTGGCTCAAGTGGATAGAAAAAAGAATTCATGGCGAGGTCCCTGCGCTGAAACGGCCGACGGGCTTTATCCCCGAATACGGGGTTCTGAAAGAACTTTTCAAAAAAGTTCTGGGCAAGGATTACTCAAAAGAGAACTACGAAGAGCAGTTCGCGCTGAGGGTCGATGAGAATATTGCAAAAATTGAAAGGGTTCTGAATATTTATTCAAAAATGACCGATGTTCCCGGAATTCTTTTTGAGGTTCTTGAATATCAGAAGAACAGATTGGAAAAGACGCTCGCGGAATTCGGGGGTTCTGTTTCCCCGTTTGTTGAAATCCCTTTCTAAATTTGCTATACTCAACGGAGTTTTAGGAGAAAAATTATGGCAAGAGTTAAAAGAGGAAAGATAAAGAGGAAAAAACGCAGGAAGGTTCATAAACAGGCGAAAGGCAGCATCGGGGCGAAGAGGAGTCATTACCGTCAGGCGAAAGAAAATATCGAACGGGCAATGGCTTACGCAACGAGGGACCGTCGCGTCAAAAAGAGGCAGTTTCGAAGCGAATGGATTAACAACCTTTCCATTGCCTGTGAAAAGGAGGGCGTGAAGTATTCAAGATTCATCAGCGCTCTCAAAAAGAAAAATATTCTCCTTTCCAGGCCGATGCTGTACAGAATCGCGGTCGAAGATTTTTCGGCTTTCCAGAAGATTGTGGAATTTTCAAAATGATTAAGGGGATAAAATGCACATTTCCAATGAGATATCAAGGATTCGGAAGAATTTTTTTGAGACGGTTAAAAATATTAAAAATGCGGACCAGCTTAACAACGTCAGAGTAGTTTACGTCGGAAGAAAAGGCAAGGTCTCGCGTCTTTTAAGAACAATATCCGAATTACCGGAGAGTCAGAAACCGTCCGTCGGGGCGGAACTCAATAAGCTCAGAGATGAAATAGAATCAGAAATCAAAGACATCGGGCTGGGTTTTACCGGCGGGGAAAAAGTTGAGGAGATAGACGCCACTCTTCCCGGAGTGCCTTTTTTCCGGGGGCACAAACATCCGCTGAAAATTGTTCTTGATAAAATCACGGCAATATTTTTTTCCATGGGTTTTTCGCTTGTTGAAGGGCCCATCGTGGAAGATGACTGGCATAACTTCACCGCTTTGAACATTCCCGCCCATCATCCTTCAAGAGATATGCACGACACTTTTTACATTGACGGCGCCGACGACCGGCTTTTGAGAACGCACACTTCACCCGTGCAGATCAGGATTTTGAAAAACAACACTCCGCCGATTGCCGTGATTATTCCGGGAAAGTGCTTCAGAAAAGATGCGATTGACGCTTCCCACTTTCCCGTTTTTCATCAGATTGAGGGGCTATGGGTTGACAAGGATATTTCCTTCGCCGATTTGAAAGGCGTGCTGATGGGTTTTGCAAGCCGGCTTTTCGGCGAAGTTAAAACGAGGTTCCGGCCGAGTTATTTCCCGTTCACGGAGCCGTCCTGCGAACTTGATATAGGCTGCCCTATTTGCGGAGGTTCGGGTTGTTCCACCTGCGGCCGCCAGGGTTATCTTGAAATACTCGGCGCCGGAATGGTTCACCCCGAGGTCTTTAAAAATGCCGGCTACAAAGAGAAGTTTCAGGGTCTCGCCTTCGGGATGGGCGTGGAGAGGATTGCGCTTATTTACTACGGTCTGACGGATATCAGGGACTTTTATAACAACGATATAAGGTTTCTGGAGCAGTTTGAAGAGTAATTAAAAATGATTGTTCCCGTTAAGTGGCTTAAAGAATTTGTTGACGTCAAGGATGCGGATGAAGTTCTCGGCATCCTGTTAAAGGCGGGCTTTGAAGCGCAGAAGGTTTCGAGCGCGGCCGGTTTCAAAGGCGTGGTTGCGGCGCAGGTTTTGAAGGTTACGGCGGTTCCGGGAACGAAACTTAAAAATTGCCTTGTGAGCGACGGCAGGGAATTGTGTTCGGTCGTCTGCGGAGCCCCGAACGTGGAGAAAGGTCTCCATGTGGCTTTTGCGAGAGTCGGCGCGGAACTTCCCGGCGGGCTCAAAATTTCAAAGCGTAAGATATGCGACATCGTTTCAAACGGGATGATTGCATCCGCCAAAGAACTTGGCGTCGGAGAGGAGGAGGCCGGCATAATGGTTGTCGACGGGAAAATACCTTTCGGAACGCCTCTCAGTTTTCAGAAGGATGAAATCGTGGATGTTGAAATCACGCCGAACAGGGGCGACTGTCTTTCCGTTTACGGAATTGCGCGGGAGATAAGTTTATTTTCGGATTATACGCTGAAAGAACCGGATTTTCCCGAGATTCAGCCGGAGGGTGGCGGAGACGGTTTCGGTATTTTTTCGGAGGATGAAAACTGTCCTCTTTATACGGGCTGTCTTTTGGAAGGCGTCAGGGTGGCGCCCTCGCCGAAATGGATAAAAGATAAGATATCTCTTATGGGCATGAACCCCCAGAATAACATTGTTGACATTACCAATCTGGTTCTTTTCGAACTGGGTCAGCCGCTTCACGCTTTTGACGCGGGTAAATTTCAGCCGAAGGTTATAAGAATCTCGGCATCGGCTGCCGGCGAAAAAATTCTTCTTCTGGACGGTGTGGAGCATGTTCTGCAGGAAGGAACTTGCGTTATAAGGAACGACCGCAAACCTGTCGCCGCGGGCGGCATTATGGGCGGAGCGGAAACCGCTATTTCGGAAAATACAGCTTCGATTTTCGTTGAGAGCGCGTTTTTCAAGCCGGCTTCCGTTTACAAAAGCGCCAAAGAACTCGGCGTGGACACGCCCTCTTCAATGAGGTTCGCGCGAGGCGTGGACCCCGGGATGGTAAAAAAAGCGCTGTATAGAACAGTGCGGCTGATAAAAGAAACCGCCGGCGGCCGCGCGGCGAAAATTTTTGAGGAAGGGGCGGTGCCGGAGAGAAATAAAATAAAAGTGAGAAGAAAATACGTTTCCTCGCTTCTCGGTATGAGTGTGGAAATGCCTGTGATGGAAAAAGCAATTCTCCACTCGGCGGATATCCTTGAAAGAACCGTCGATGAAATTCTCGTCCGTCCGAAAACGTGGCGCAATGACATCGGCATAGAAGAAGACATTGTCGAGGAAATAGTGAGGTTCGCAGGTTATGAAAAAATATTGCCCAAGTACCCGCCTCTGCGCCGGCTCCCCTACGGTCTGCCCGATTCCATCAGAATACGCAACCGCTTTACGGACGGTTTTATCGCTGCGGGTTTTGACGAGGTTATAACTTGCGATATGATTTCGGAGGGCCGCCTCCTTCAGAAGTTTGACAATCTCCTCAAGATAAAAAATCCCCTGTCCGCCGATATGAACATTTTAAGGCCTGTTCTTTTTGCGGGTCTTGCCGATGCCTTGAGGAGAAATGTCGCAAGAGGAGTCTCGGACATTAGAATTTTTGAAAGCGGGAGCGTGTTCGGGAATGACTCCTGCGGCATTCATGAGGATGAGCAGATTGCGGGTATTGCCACGGGAAGAATCGTGCCCCTAAGCATGTACGAATGCAGGCAGGTGGATTTTTTTTATGTGAAAGGCATTATCGAAACGATTATAGGGGGCTTTTCGGAAGCGTCTTTAAAATGCAGAAAGGTAAATTCCCCTTTTCTCAAAAGAGCGTTTGTTTTTGAAAACACCAAACCCGTCCTGCTTGCCGGCGAGGTGTCCTCGGAAGTTTTAAAGTCATTTGACGTGAAGGAAGATTATTTGTCGGGGCCCGTCGTTTATTTTGAGTTCTATTTCAAAAATCTGAGCGGCAAAAAAAGAGTTTACGCTTCTCCGCCAGCCATTCCTTCGGTTAAAAGGGATATTTCGATTACGGTGAACGCCGACGTTAATTACGGCGAAATCGTTTCAAAAATAACGGAAACTAAACCTGATTTTCTTTACGGGATACGGCTGCTTGACGTTTACAGGGGCGCTCAGATTGGTCAGGGAAAGAAGAGTTTAAGTTTTCGGTTTTTTTTCAGGGGCATGAAAACGCTTCTCCAGACAGACGTTGACCAGCAGATGTCGAAAATACTGAAATGCCTTTCAGAAAGTTTCGCCGCGGCGTTGAGAGAACGGTAGCAAATGGTACAAACCGCTCGCGGCTTTGCCAGCGGCGGAGCTGCCCCACCAAGGCGGACGAAACGCTTCCGGAGACGCTCACGTTTGCGGTTCGCACGCCACGGCGCACCTTCGGCTCCGGCAATCCTGCGGGCATCCTGTCAAACTCCTCGGATTGACGGCTCCGTCAGGCACCATCCGCCGCCTTACAATTGCTCGCACAGCCCGCTTGCCAAAGACCGCTCGCCGCATTATTATTCGCAGAAGGCAATGCCGTGCCAACAAACTGCTTGCTATAAATGATAAATTATAGACGGCTTCCAGGTGACAGGACGATTTTAACGATTTTTCTTGCGGTTCTTCTGGCGTCCGTCGTACTGAAGGTAATTTATCTGAAGGCGTCTAATGTTCTGCCTCTCGGCAGCGATGCTCCCGGGTTTGTGGAACATGCCGCAAATATGACGAATTTTTACGGAACTTCCGTAAGGGAACCCTTCTGGATTTTATGGGTGAAGTGCTGTGCGGGGATTTTTCCCAGGCCTGCGACCGGAATGCGGGCGGGAAGCATTTTTCTTTTCTCCGCCTCTTCCGTGGTTTTGTTTCTGATTTTAAGGATGACTATCGGGAATCTCCCGGCTCTTGCGGGCAGTTCTTTTTATCTTTTTATTCCGTATATGTTTTTCAGCCACATCAGGGCTCACCGTCTGGAACTTTATCTTTTTCTTCTCCTGCTTTTCTGTTTTTTTATTCTGTTTGGGATGAGCGTGTCTTTCGGAGATAGCATCCCGGGGAAATTTACAAATCCTCTTATAACCGGCGTCATAGGAGCGGCTTTGCTTCTTACGAGAGTGGAGTCTCTTTTGTTTTTCTCCGCCGGGATTTTATGGTTTTTGTTCTTTTCAAAGTTGATTTTGAAGGAAAAAATAATCAGAGCGGCAATCGTTTTTGCCGTTTCGCTTGTTTTATCGTGCCCTTTTTTTATAAATTGCCGTAAAGACGAGGGTTCTTTCTTTTATGTCCTCAATGTTCATTCCAGATTCTGGGACAGTCACGAACATGCGGGGCAGCCCGGTTTCCGGAGTCCCGAAAACGTTTTGAAGGATCCGTACACAGGGAGGGATATGTCGGTCGCAAAATATATTTTTCGCGACAGGGGCGCAGGGGAAATCTTTTTTAGATTTTTCAGGGGGTATTACAGAGCGTTAACGGGTTATTCCCCGCACTTCCTTTCTACGCCGGTAAATTTACGGTTTTTGATTTATCCCGTCTGGCTCGGTTTGCTTCTTATGTTTTTTGCGGCGAAAACAAGAGTCCTCCTTTTCTGGGGGCTTTTGTTTATTCTGCCGCATTCTTTTATTCTGAATCTGCATGTAGTAGGGCAGCCCTCCGTTGACATTCGTTTTGCCGCCTGTTCCGTCCCGCTTCTTGCGTTTGCCTTCGGGACGCTGTTTTACTTCATTTTATTATTGACAAAAAAGGTAAAAATGTTTAACATACTGATGAGATGAAAGAAGATATTTCAAAACTTTCCGAAAACATAGAAAAGGCGGTGAATCTGGTAAGGATGCTGAAACTGGAAAACGAAAAATTGAAAAAAGAAAAGCAGTTTCTTAACGACCAGATAAATGTCATGGGGAGCGAGAACAAGGTTTCGGCAAAGGTTTTTAAGGACGTTGAAAAAATGAAACTGGAAAGGATAAAAATCAGGGATAAGGTTGGCGTTCTGCTCAACAGCATGCAGGATATCGTATGAAATGCGCTTTGAGAATTGCGGGGAACGATTATACCGTTGAAACGGATGAGGGCTCGGAGGAAAGTCTTAAGAAAGCCGCGGAGTTCGTCGATTTGCAGCTGCGCAAAACGACAAAGGAAACAAAAACGCTCGACACGAATAAAATTATGATTATTACGCTGCTTGAAGTGGCTTCGGAATATTTGTCTTTGAAAGATAAAGCGGATTCCAGGGTATTTGATTACGAGAAAGAAATAAAATCGTTTAATAGCAGGTTGGAGGAAACGCTAAAATGAGCAGGCATGCGTGTCTGCATAATATTCCTGCGGTCGTGGTGATGTGTGTGACCCTCGAAGGGCTCTAAGAAGGTTATGGGATTCTGATTCCCCGTCTCTTGGGACGGGGATAAGGAAACCCACGTATTAACTGAAGCCTTCTTCAGGCCACGCCCACCCCTCCGCGGGAAATTAACCCCCCACCAGCACGCCGGTGGAAGGGTGAAAATATGAAAACAAAGAAACAAAATATACCGCCTCTTGCATGGCGTCTGGTACCCGAAACCCTCGCCGGTTTTCATGGTCAGGAAAATCTCTTCGGCCGAGGAGCTCCCCTCCGTAAAATGGTTGAAAGCGGCAAGTTTATTTCATCCCTTCTGTACGGACCCCCGGGCAGCGGCAAAACGGCGTTTTCGCGCTTTATAGCGGAAAAACTAAACTATAAACTTGTTTTTGTAAACGCAGTGAACTCGGACGTTGCCCGGATGAGGCAGATTTTAAATGCCGCCGAGTTCGAAAAGGAAGCCGTTAAAACGCTTCTCGTCGTGGATGAAATAGAGCACTTTAACAGAACGCAGCAGAATATTTTTCTGCCCTGTGTGGAAAGAGGCGACATTGATTTGATAGGCATCAGTTTTGAAAACCCGTATTACAGGATGAATACCGCTCTTCTTTCGCGGCTTAAAGTGTTTGAGTTTCAGGAGCTGACAGAGCGTTCCTGCGGAAGGATTCTCGAGCATGCGTTGAGTTCGGATAAAGGTTTCGGCGGTCGCTTGGAAATTTCGTCTTCCGCAAAAAAGATTTTGGCCGCCGCCGCTGCCGGCGATGCCCGGCGGCTTCTCAATTTTCTGGAACTCTTGTATTTGGCATTCCCCGGAAAAGAAATAAAAGAAAAGGAAGTGCGGACGGTTCTTGAAAAAGGGAGAAAATTTGACAAAAGCGATCACTACGACATGATTTCCGCCTTCATCAAGAGTGTGAGGGGTTCCGACGCTGATTCGGCGCTCTACTGGCTCGCCGGTATGCTTAAAGGAGGAGAGGACCCGAGATTTATAGCGCGGCGCCTGTTAATTCTCGCTTCGGAAGACATCGGAAATGCCGACCCCGATGCTCTTGTGCTTGTAGCGGCAGCCTCCTCGGCAGTTGAGTTTGTGGGAATGCCGGAAGCCCGAATCATTCTTTCGCAGGCGACTATATACTGCGCGAAAACATTTAAGAGCAATTCCTGCTATGAAGCAATTTCAAAGGCGGAGAATCTGTGCGGCAGCAAACAGCCGGATGTCCCTGCGCATCTCACAAAAAGGGGCGCTTCTCTCTACAAATATCCGCACAGTTCCGGCGGATGGGTTGACCAGCGCTACTCTTTTATAAAGGAGAAAATTTACCGCCCGGTTTTGGCGAGCGGTTTTGAAAAAGAACTTGAAAGGAGACATAACATTGTTAAAGGAAGAACTCCGGAAAAAAATCCTGCCGGCAAGGCAGAAACTTGAAAATAGCGGGCAATTGAGCGGGCGTATCTGCCGCAGAATTTTTTCATGGGAGGTTTTTAAGCATGCAGGCAGGATTCTCAGTTACTGCCCCGTTCGGGGGGAAGCCGACATTTCGCCTGTGAATGATTATGTCAGCAGGCGCGGGGTTCTTTATCTGCCTGCGGTTCCGCCCGTGCAGGGTTCAGGGAAGGAATCAATGCGCGCTCTCCGGTACGGACAACTTGCGCCCGGCAGGTTCGGCATACCTTCTCCTCCGCCGGGCAATCCGGAAATCAGTCCGGAAGCTCTGGATTTGGTTCTTGTCCCGGGAATTGTTTTTGACAAAGCCGGCGGCCGGCTCGGGTTCGGCTCCGGGTTTTACGATGATTTTTTGAAGGATTGCGCGGCTCCGAAGGCGGGCGTTTGTTTTCGGATGCAGGTTGTGGAAAATGTTCCGCACGATTTAAAGGATGTGAGAATGGATTTTATCGTTACGGAAGACGGTATATCGGATACGAAAAAAGGGGGATAACATGGGAATAATACAGGGAATTGTCGCGGGTTTTGCTGCGGGGGCTTTTATCGTTTACATAATTTACAGGGGCGCGTTGAAAAATAAAAAGTCCTCGCTGATGAAAGATGCCAGAGAGGAAGCGCTTAAACTGAAGGAGAATGCCGTAAAGGAAGAGGAGTTCAAGTTTCAGAAACTTTCAGCGGAAATGCGGAAAAATTACGAGGAGAAAGAGGCGTCATTGAAAGCGAGCTCTAATAATATTCAGCAGAAATCGGAATTTATCCGCAGGCAGGAACAGGAACTCGATCAGAAAAGAAAAGCCGTCTCCGGGCAAATTGAAGATATTGCAAGGAAGGGCCGTCTCTTGAAGATGAAGGAAGAAGAAATTGCGAAAAAATCGCTGGGTCAGAAGAGTTCGCTTGAAAGCGTTTCGCAGATGTCACAGGCGGAAGCAAAGAAGATGCTCGTTTCATCCATGGAAGATGAAGCGCGGGCGGACGCTCAGAAACTTATTGCGGATATTATCCGTCAGGCGGAGGAAGACGCGCAGGTCAAAGCGCGGAAAATTATCGCCACGGCCATTCAGAAGTCGGCGACTGAGGAAGTGCAGTCGCTCGCCACGACCGTCGTTCAGCTGCCGAACGACGACATGAAAGGAAGAATCATCGGGAAGGAAGGAAGAAACATAAAGGCTTTTGAGGCGGCGACGGGCGTAGAATTGATTGTGGACGACACGCCGGGAATAATAACCCTTTCCAGTTTTGACGGGGTCAGGCGCTACATAGGGCAGCTGACGATAGAGAGGCTTATCGCCGACGGCAGAATTCATCCGGGCAGGATAGAGGAACTTGCTAAAAAAGCGGAAGAGGATGTTGCTCTTCGCATCAAGGAAATAGGGGCGGATGCGGTGCAGGAGTCCGGTATCACAGGTCTTAAAAACGAATTGGTGGAGATTTTGGGAAGAATGGAATTCAGGTTTTCATATAAGCAGAATATCCTCCGGCATTCGCTGGAGGTTTCAAAAATAGCAAAGTTCATTGCATGCGAACTTGGCGCCGATGCGGATACCGCCGCGAGAGCAGGTCTTCTGCATGACATAGGAAAAGCGGTTTCGGGGGAAGTTGACGGGTCCCACGCAATAATCGGCGCCGATATTCTGCAGAAAAACGGTGAAAAAGATATTATCATAAATGCCGTAAAAGCGCACCATGAAGAAGTGCCTTTTGAAAGTCTTGAGGCGATTCTGGTTTCGGTGGCGGACACCCTGTCCGCCACGAGACCCGGGGCAAGGATGGAGTCCGTCGAACATTATTTCAAGAGGATTAAAAAAATTGAAGAAATAGCGATGCTTTTCGACGGTGTGGAGAAAGCGTTTGCAATTTCCGCGGGAAGAGAGGTGAGGGTTATTGTTCAGCCGGAAAAGGTTTCCGAAACCAATGCGCCCGTTCTTGCGAGGGAAATTGCCCAGAAAATTGCGAGGGAAGTGGAGTATCCCGGACAGTTGAAGGTCTCTCTCATCAGGGAGCAGAGGTGGAACGAACTGGCGTAATAGGAACCGTCCCCATTATCCTTAGGAGGTATATTGAAGATTTTGTTTATCGGTGATATTTTCGGCCGGCCGGGCAGAAATGTTCTGAAAGAATGCCTCCCCGAAGTGTGCGGTAAATACCACCCTGATTTTATCATAGCGAACGCTGAAAACGCCGCCGGCGGAAAGGGTCTGACGACGGGGATTGCGGACGAACTGTTCAAAATAGGGATTGACGTTATAACTCTCGGCGACCACGCCTGGGACAGGAAGGATGTGCTTAAAATTATAGAGGACGAAAGAATTTTGCGTCCGCTGAATCTGCCGGCCGGCTGTCCCGGACACGGGAAGGGTTTTTATGAAAAGGGAAAAGAGAAACTCTGCGTGGTTTCCCTGCTCGGCAGAACTTTTATTGAAAGGCCGCTCGACTGCCCGTTTCAGGCGGTTGCTAAAGAAACATTTGACGTTCCGGCCATCGTAGATTTTCATGCGGAGGCGACGTCGGAAAAAATTGCGATGAAGTGGTTTCTTGCCGGCCGCGTTTCCGCCCTTATCGGCACGCACACCCATATTCCGACGGATGACGCCGAAATCGTAGACGGGACAGCTTACATAACCGACTGCGGGATGACAGGCCCTTATGATTCCGTGATAGGCATTGATAAAAATATAATTTTAAAAAGGTTTCTGACGGGCTTCCCCGCCCGGTTTGAAGTTGCAGAAGGCGATTTACAGTTCCACGGGGTGTTTGTTGAAATTGAGGAAAAAAAAGCTGTTAAAATTCAGACGGTAAAAATGAAGGGCACAGGGGGCGGAACGTGAAAAAAGTTATAAGAGTTTTTCTGTTAGTTGTTTGCTTAATTGTCGTGATTTTCGGCGCGCGGGAATTTTATATACGTAAAACGACCGTCCATATTGCGCTTATTTACACTTCCGACATACACGGCTATATTCTTCCGGAAAAACACTACGACGATAAAACGGGCGAGTCCTTCGAAACGGGCGGCGCCGGCTCTCTCGTAACGTATCTGTCGGAAATCGAAGTTCCGTATCTCCTGCTGGACTCCGGCGATATTTTTATGGGCGCTCCCGAAGGCGCGCTCGCCAAAGGTGAAATGATTGTAAAAATTATGAACAAATTGAATTATAGAGCCTCCGCCTGCGGAAATCACGAACTTGATTACGGTCTTCCGCATTTTGAGAAACTTTCTCTTTCGGCGGATTTCCCTTTTCTCTGCTGCAATCTTTTTTTACGGGACGGGACGCAGATACCTTCCGTTTCCCCTTTCGCGGTATTTGAAGTCGCGGGAATAAAAGTCGGCGTTATCGGTGTAATAGAAGAGGACCTCGACAAGGTTCTGTTTGCCGAAACTGCCGCGCAGTTTACCGTTACCTCTGCTTCAGGAACCGTTCAAAAATTCGTTGATGAAATTTCCGGCAGGTGCGATGTTGTTGTCGTCCTTTCGGGGCTCGGTCTTGAAAATGACAAACTTCTTGCCCGTTATGTAAGAGGGATTGACGTTATTGCGGGGGGCGAAACGCACATAGCGCTTCAGGATGCGGTAAAAATAGGAAAAACGCTCGTGGCGGAACCCGGCTGGGGCCTGCAGTATGCGGGGAGAATTGATTTGAGAGTCGGTAAAGAAGGTGTCGCAAGAAAAAAATGGAGGCTTATAAAACTGCTGACTTCCGTTTATCCGCCGACGGATATTATTCAGAAAATCTTACCTCTGTATGAAACGCCGGAATACCGCCAACTGAACGAGGTTATCGGTTTTGCATCTTCCTGGATACTGAGGCGGGCAGGGAATTCCCCCGACGTTCCTCTCGGCAACCTGATTACTGACATTATGAGGGACTCCGCAAAAACGGATTTTGCTTTTCAGAATCTTTTCGGGATAAGGTCTGACATAGCGCCCGGCGCGGTCAGAGCCAGTGACCTTTCGGCGATCTCGCCGTTCGGCAATACAATCGTGAAGATGCTTCTGTCGGGGGCGCAGGTCAGAGAAGTGCTGCGGCAGAGCGCCACGGGCGAGAAGGGATATCTGCAGTTGAGCGGATTGAAAATGGTTTTAAATTCGCGCCTGCCGTCTGACAAACGGCTTCTTAATGTTATTGTCGGCGGGAAGGAAATAGACGATGAGGCGGAATACTCTGTTGCCACGAACAATTTTGTCGCCGGCGGCGGAGACGGTTTTAAGACGTTTCTTGAAGGGAAGGAAATAAAAGATACTCTCATAAAACTGAGGGATGCCGAGATTGATTACTTTAAGGCAAATTCACCGGTAAAAGCGGAAGCAGAGGGAAGAATAGTTGATGTGAACCTGGATTAAAATGTCAGGTTTGTTTCAAAAAGTATCTGTCTGACGGAACTGCCGCTTGTCGCCGTCGCCGCCCCAGGGGCAAATCTTGAAAAAACGAACCGGAAACCGAGATTTTCCGTGTAAGAATATTCCGCCCCGAGGTCGAATTCTTTTCCCAGAGCAGTTTCCCCGGTATCGTTTTTTTCCATCAGCGCGTAGCTGAAATAATTAAAAAGAATATTAAGATATTTTTTGGGGCTGCAGGACAAACCACCGCCGATAATCTGAAGATTTTCAATCGAGTTATCCAGGCCTTCCCCCCGGTTTTTCATGTAATACTCGCCAAACCCGGCACTCTCGCTTATGAATGAGACGGCGGGATGAAAGCCCTCGCAGACAGTTGTGCTCTCATCGTCACCCGAGCCGCTCGCAAAAAGAAAAAAACCGCCCCCTTTCCCTATCTTGGCTATGTCCCCGAAGGCATTTATTCTCATAAAATAGGCGAGGGCGTCGGAGAACTTTTTTGAGCCGGCGGTTTTTGCAATTTCTACCGTCCACTGTAATTCTTTTACAAGGGCGCTTTCGTATCTTAAACCGATTAAAGAATGGTTTTTCGTGTCCGAACTTTTGTCGATGTCAGCGAGATAATTTATAAAAATGTTCTTTCCTGAGAAATTTTTTTTCAAAGAAATCAGATAAACATCCTTATCCGCAGCGCCGCCGGAGAAGTTCTGCGTTGAACTCTCAACGAGTTTTAACGCTGCCCCGTTAGCCTTAAAGCCAAATGGAAGTTTTGTCTCAAGCGTTACACCGTCCAGCCCGTTTTCGTTATCGTTTATCAGCAGCCCGTCGTTCAGCATGAAGTTCTGCCGTCCGATTTTAACCGCGCCGAAAGTATTTTTTACGCTTATATTCGCGGTTTCAAGAAAAAATTCCGACTCGTCCTCTCTTCCCCAGATGCCGAAATTCTGCAGTTTTATTTCCCCCCCGACGTCTTTTTTAAGATGCCCTTCAAGATAGAATTTTGTTCTCTGTTCAAAAAAATTCCGCGCGGTTTCTCGAGGGGTCCCGTAAAAAGGAGTTGACGTCCTGTATCCGCGGCCCCGTATGTCAATGCCGGTGTTTATGTCGGCGAGTAGAAAAGCGTGAAGAGTGAAGAGTAAAAAAAGAAGCGTGAAGAATGAAGGGCAAAGAGAAAGAAACGCTGAATTTTTCTTATTCATAAATTTATGATACTTTTTTTTGGCGCAATTTGCAAATTGTATTTTACAGGATGGGGTCAGTTCTATTTTCGGGAAAAATAGGGTCGCCTCTATTTTTGCTTTGTATTCTCTATCAAAAATAGAAGCGACCCGTTTTTCCATAGAGCTGACCCCGTAAAAATACAATTTGCAAATTATGCCGGTTTTATTCTATAATAAAAATTACGCAAGGAGGTTGATGTGAAAAATCCGCTGAAAAAAATTACGTTCAGAACAATTCCGGTTTATATAGGTGTTATTGTTTTGCTGTGGAAGGCCGCGCCTGAAAAGTTGTTTTTTATAATAGGTCTTATTCTTGTTGTCATCGGAGAGTTTTTCCGTCTATGGGGCTGCGGGCATCTCGTAAAAACGAAAGAACTGATTATTTCAGGGCCCTACGCTTATGTGAGGCATCCTCTTTATCTCGGCACGTATCTCATCGGGTTCGGTTTCAGCCTGGCTGCGGGAATGTGGTGGTTCCTGGTTTTGTTTCAGGCGGCTTTTCTTCTCTACTATTATCCCAGAAAGGAAATCATAGAGAGTTCGCGTCTCGCGGCCCATTATGGGGAGGAGTATCTTGTTTATATGAAGAGTGTCCCCGCTCTTTTGCCGTCCCTGAAAGCATATAAAAAAAGCGGTTTAAAATGGTCTTTCGGGAAAATTCTGAAAAATGACGAACTCGGAATTGTGTTCGCGGACATCGCGGGTATCGTAATTCTGTATCTGAAACTGAAAAACATAATTTGAAGAAAATCAGGCGGTTGTCAAATCCGTCCTATCATCAGGCGGACGTCTGGCTTGTTGAGGAGAACGGCCGTGAACTCGTTTATAAGGACTTTTCCAAATGGGGTATTTTGGGAAGGTTTTTGATAGGGAGGGAGGCGGCTTTCTACAGAAAACTGAAAGGCGTTTACGGTGTCCCGGAATTCTTCGGCATGCCCTCCGGAAGTTCCATTCTTATCGAATTCGTGGACGGGAAATCAATAAAAGAGTGCGAGGGTCTTAGCGCCGGTTTTTTTGACCGCCTGCAGGATATGGTGAATGAATTCCACAGAAGGGGAATTTTATATTTTGACCTGAGGCATAAAAGTAATGTTATCGTCAGAAACGGAGACCCTTTTATTATTGACTTTGCGACCTGTTTCCACGTGCCTCCGCTTGTTCCAATTCTTTCGTGGATAGACGACGCAGCCGTTCTTTACCTGAAACAGACGGTATCGTCGCATCTCCTGACAGGGATGGAGGAAAAATATGTCAGAAAAATCAACTTTCTCAGTAAATTGTGGTTCCTCAACAGAATTGTCAGGGGCGATTGATTTTATTGTTGACATTGCCCAAGGTTTTGAGTAAAATTACTCAGGATATTGAGTAAATGCTAAATCAAACGAGGCTCCGAATGTTTAAAAGAAACGCCGTAAATGTAATTTTAGAAAGGTTGCGGGAAAAGAGACGTTTTATACAAGTTTTGACGGGTCCCCGGCAGTGCGGAAAAACTACAATTGCAAAACAGGTGATGGCCTCGGTAAAAATTCCATCCCGCTACGCTTCTGCCGATGAACCCATGCTGAAAGACCGGTCCTGGATAGAGCAGCAGTGGGAGACCTCGCGATTTACGTTAGGCAAAAACTCCCGAACCTCGTTGCTGGTTTTAGATGAAATCCATAAAATTCCCCAATGGTCGGAGGCGGTAAAATACTTGTGGGACGAAGACACGCGCAAAGGAAATAAATTGTATGTTATCCTGCTGGGTTCTTCCCCTTTATTAATTCAAAAAGGATTGACCGAAAGTATTGCGGGAAGATTTGAAACAATCAATGTTACCCACTGGTCGTATGAAGAAATGCAAAAAGCGTTCGGCTGGGATGTTGATGAGTACATCTATTACGGAGGTTATCCCGGCAGCGCCGAGTTGATAAACAACCCCATGAGGTGGGCAAACTATATTAAAGATTCTCTGATAGAAACGACAATTTCAAGGGATATTTTGATGATGACAAGGATAGACAAACCGTTATTGCTGCGGCGGGTTTTTGAATTAGGATGTTTGTATTCCGGGCGAATACTCTCATACCAGAAAATGCTCGGTCAACTGCAGGACGCCGGCAATACCGTTACCCTTGCTCATTATTTAAAATTGCTTGAAAGCGCGGGTTTGGTAGCCGGCTTATCCAAATATGCCGGACAAAAAGTCCGCCAGCGCGGGTCAAGCCCTAAATTCCAGGCGATGAATACCGCTTTGATGACTGCTCAACAAAATATTCCCTTTTCGGAAGCAAAGAAAAACAGTGAATTCTGGGGGCATCTCGTAGAATCTTCCGTCGGCGCTACGATATTGAATAAGATAAAAGGAAAAGGCATGGAATTATTTTACTGGGCAGGGAATAACCGCGAAGTTGATTTTGTAATCAGTAAAGGTAAAACGCTCATTGCCGTTGAAGTGAAAAGCGGCAGGAAAAAAGCGAACCTGCCGGGGATTGAATTTTTTTCCAAAGAATTCAAAGTAAAGAAAAAATTATTGGTCGGAGCGGGTGGAATTCCGATTAAAGAATTTTTAACCGCGCCTCCCGAAACTTTTTTTAATTAAGATGAGTAAATTAAAAAATATTACGAATAAAATATGAATAAATCAGTTTCTTTAGGAAATATTGATACACTTTATAAAAAAATCAAAACGGTTTTGGATGAAGCACGAAATAAAGTTTACCGTGCAGTAAATTTTACGATGGTTGAAGCTTATTGGAATATTGGACATCTTATCGTTGAAGAAGAACAAAAAGGCAAATACCGGGCTGAGTACGGTGCTTCTTTATTAAAACATCTGTCTCAAAAATTACAAACTGAATTTGGTAAAGGATTTGATGAATCAAATTTAAGAAATATCCGTTTATTTTATATAAATTTTCCAATTCGTGACGCACTGCGTCACGAATTAAACTGGACGCATTATCGTCTTCTTATGCGAATAGACGATAAGAATGCCAGAGCGTTTTATATTGAAGAAGCCATATCGGGAAATTGGAGTACGCGGCAACTTGACCGCCAGATTGATTCTCTTTTATTTGAAAGAATCTCATTAAGTAAAGATAAAAAAGGTGTTCTAAAACTTGCACAAAAAGGACATATAATTGAAAAACCGGGAGATGCGGTAAAAGACCCTTATGTTCTTGAGTTTCTTGGTATTCCAGAAAAACATCAGTTTAAAGAAACACAACTTGAACAAGCGTTAATTGACCATTTACAAGAATTTATCCTTGAATTAGGAAAAGGATTCACTTTTGCGGCAAGACAAAAAAGGATAACTGTTGAAAACGAACATTTCTACATTGACCTTGTATTTTATAACTACGTTTTGAAGTGTTTTGTTATCATTGATTTGAAAGTTGGGAAACTTAAACATCAGGATATTGGGCAGATGGATTTCTATGTGCGATACTTTGAGAAAGAAGTAAAACAGCAAGATGACAATCCAACTATCGGACTCATACTCTGCTCGGATAAAAATAGAACAATGGTAAAATATACCCTTCTAAGTGAGAGTAAACGAATTTTTGCTTCAAAATATAAACTTTATTTACCGACTGAAAAAGAACTCAAGACAGAAATTGAAAGAGAGAAAAACATTTTGCAGATTGAGTCAAAGTTGAAAGGAAAAAAAAATAAATGAATAGCGTTTGGAAGAATGTACCGATTAGAACATCTTAAAGAATTTTTAATTGCGCCGGCCGGCGGGAAGTAAAAAGATAAATATGGGTAAAAACAATTACCAAAATGGGGGATAAAAAATGAACAATAATAAAAACAATGGTAAAAAAACAAAAGACGAAGTACTGGATTTGATTTTTAAAGATTCAAAAGTCAAGTATGAATTAAAAGAATTTTCAAAGAAAGATATTGAGGCATTGAATATTTCAGAAGAAAGTAGCAAGTATTATGTATCGTGTCCCGTGTCGGAAAAGAAAAAAGTTGCCAAACCCGAAGAAATTATCCGCCAGTTATGGATTAACAAACTTACAAAAGAATACGGGTATTCGTTAGACAGAATAGAAGTTGAATATCCCGTGTGGTTCGGTTCGGGTAGTGAAAAATGTTCTGCTGATATTGTAATTCTGCAAAAAGATAAAAATACCGTTTGGATTGTCGGTGAAATAAAAAGACCCGATAGAAAAGAAGGAATCAGGCAGTTAAAGTCCTATCTTAATGCAGAAGGTTCTCCTATCGGTTTTTGGAGTGACGGGAAAGAGTTGATAGTTCTTCACCGCCCATATCCGCACGGTTTTATAACTTTACCCGATATTCCAAAAAACAATGAAAAAATCGAAGATTTAATCAACAAAAAGGTAACGATTGAGGATTTGGAAAATAAGATAAAAGAAAAAGGTCAACCATCACTGAAAGATTTAATAATTGACCTTGAAGATTTGGTTCTGGCGAGAAAAGGAATTGATGTTTTTGAAGAAACATTTAAGTTGTTGTTTGCCAAACTATATGATGAGTTTGCAGCAAGAAATATAAGAAAAGATAATTCTGTGGAATTCAGGGTGAAACTTGGCGAAAGTGACGATGAACTTCTTGATAGAGTATCACATTTATTTATCAGTGCGACAGAAAAATGGCAGGGTGTCTTTGCATCAAATGAGAAAGAAATAAAATTAAACGGTGCAAGTTTAAAATCAGCAGTAAGTCATTTGGAAAATTTAGTTCTTTTTGAAAGCGATTTGAGAATTATTGACGAAGCGTTTGAATATTTAATTAGCAAAGTTTCCAAAGGCGAAAAAGGACAGTATTTCACTCCGAGGCACGTTATTGATATGTGCGTTAAAATGTTGAATCCGACCGTCGGAGAATATGTATTAGACCCCGCCTCCGGTTCCGGCGGATTTTTAGTGCATGCAATGTTTCATACTTGGAGAAATATTAAAAATGAAAAAGATAGAATAAAATATGCAGGTGAATATTTATATGGGATTGATTTTGACGAAAAAGCGCAAAAGGTTTCAAAGGCAATAATGCTTATTGCCGGCGACGGTTCTTCAAATGTTTTTCGCTTGAACAGTTTGGAACCTTGGACTTGGAAAGGTGAAACAGGGTATGATGCTCTTAAATTTTTTTTGCTACCCATTAAAGATTACGAACAAAATAAAGAAAATCAAACTATATTTAAGTATTTGAAATTTGATTTGATATTGACCAATCCGCCTTTTGCAGGTGATATAGACGAAAAAGAAATTTTAAGATTTTATGATATAGCAAAGAAAAATAAAAAAATCGTAAATAAACTTGGCAGGCATATACTTTTTCTTGAAAGATGCATCCATTTTTTGAAGCCCGGCGGAAGAATGGCAATTGTTCTACCGCAGGGGGTTTTGAACAATACGAATATGGAATACATCAGAGAGTTTTTATTTTACAAGGCGCGGATTTTAGCAGTAGTCGGACTTGATATAAATACATTTAAACCGCACACAGGGACGAAAACATCAGTTATATTTTTACAAAAATGGGACGAAAAAGAAAAACCGTTAGATGATTACTCGATATTTATGGCTGTATCTAAAAAATCAGGCAAAGACAATTCTGGTGACTATATTTTTGTTGACAAAAATGGCAAAAGAATTTCAAGCAGTGGCGGTATTTTTTCTGATGAGAAAACGAAACTCGATACTGACCTTGATGAAATTGCAGAAGAGTTCAAAAAATTCGCCAAAAAAGAAAAGTTTGGGTGGGGGTAAGATATTAATGATGAATAATAGAGAGTTAAAAAGAATAAAAATTAAATTGCTTATGATTACGACATCAGTAAAAACTGATATTGAGCCAATGTTAAAGGGTTGGTCTAATAGAAAGTATAGGTATGGTAAAAGTCCACCTCAAATGTATGCAATTCCTCGTATAATTTTTCCTGAGATTGATGGTTTAGGAAGATTAAGATATGGAGAAAAAAGTCAGTACGGAACAGCGAAAAATGCAGTTAAGTTTATGAGAGAATATTTTGGAAGAACATCAAAACATAAAGAAATATATACTGCAATTAGTGGTTTTTTATATAATGTATATCGGCATGGACTAATGCATTCAAATTATCCTAAAAAGATGATAATTTATGGTAAAGATAGAGGTTGGGCTATTTCATTTAGTGATGCTGAAAAGGACGAGAGCAGTCACCTTCAATTCTTGGGTGAAGATAAAACTCAATTTTGTATAGACTGTCATGAATTTTATCGGGATTTCTTGGACGCATTAGATAAATACAAGGATGATTTTGATGATACTAAAAAACAAGCAGAATTGCTTAATAACTTTAATATTGCATATCCATTAATGATTTCTGCTGAGCAAGGACAATACTCTATAAAAAGAAAAAATATTTTACAGGATAGCGATTTTGAATATTTTAAATAATATGATTACTTATTCTGTTATTCAAAAATCGCAACTTGAAGGTTCACATCGGCTGGATGCAGAATACTATCAGCCGGAATATTTGAGCACAACTGAAAAATTTAAAAATTTTCAAACTAAAGGTATCGGAGAAATTAGTAAAGTGGTTTATGGAACAACGCCATCAGGTGGAGTTTTTGAAAAACAGGGGATTCCATTTATTAGGTCACAAAATTTCTCGCTTTTAAGTATTGCCGACGATTTTGTTTTATGTTCTAAAGATTTTCATGAGCAAAATAAAAAATCTAAAGTTGTTTCAGGTGACATTTTATTTGCAGCCGTCGGTGCTACAATAGGTCAAGTATCTGTTATTCAAAAAAATATTGGAGAAGCAAATATAAATCAAAATATAGCGGCAGTAAAAATAAGAGATGAAAGGTTCAATCCATATTTTGTCGGATTGTTTTTTGCGTCTCATTTTGGTCAGTTGCAAATTGAAAGATTGGTAACTGGTAACGCGCAATTTTATCTTAATTCAGAACAAATTAGAAATTTTGTTGTTCCGATTTTGAACAAAAAATTTCAAGATAAAATTGCTGAAATTATTCAAAATGTCCAGAAAGAATTAGAAAATTCTAAATCGTTATACTCCCAAGCAGAAGAATTATATTTGAAAGAATTGGGTTTAAAAGATTATAAAATTGATGATGAACTTTTTTGTGTTGTTAATTTTTCTGAAACAAAAAATGTTCATCGCATAGACGCCGAATATTTCCAGTCGAAATATGAAAAGCTAATGTTAAAAATAAAAAAACAAAATGTAAAATTGCTGGGCGATTTGGTTTCGCTGAAAAAAGGTATTGAACCCGGCGGCGATGCCTATCAGGATGAAGGAAAACTTTTTATTCGTGTCAGCAGTATTTCAAAAAATGGTCTAATTGACAAAGATCAGAAATATTTGAGCGACGAGTTATATCAAAATATGAAAAAAGATTTTGAGCCGAAAATCGGAGAAATTTTGCTTACCAAAGATGCAACACCCGGGACCGCTTATGTATTAAAAGAAAAAGTTGAAGGAATTGTTTCAGGCGGAATAATGAGATTAAAAGTAAAAGAAGACATTGACGCTGAATATCTGACGCTTTGTGTAAATTCTCTCGTAGGACAAATGCAAATTGAACGGGACTCTGGCGGTTCTATAATTGAACACTGGAAACCTGCACAGATAAAGAATTTACAAATCCCTGTTTTACCAAAATCGGTTCAGCAAAAAATCGCTGACTTTGTCCATCAATCCCACGAATCCCGCAAAAAAGCCAAACAACTTTTAGAAGAAGCCAAACAAAAAGTCGAAAAAATAATAGAGGGGTAAAACATGGAAAATGATTGTGTTAATGTAATGAATAATTGGATTGACATTCAACCGGTTAGAGAAAAGGAGGGGTTGTGGATTTTAGAAACAGAATAAAAGATGTTGACAGGATGCAGGAGGAAATAAATAAATATAGACCGCTGAATAGATACAAACTTAAACAGTTGAAGGAATACTATAGGATAGGATTTACTTATTCAAGTAATGCTTTGGAAGGTAATTCACTGACCGAGACGGAAACGAAAATAGTTATTGAGGAGGGAATAACAATCAGCGGTAAACCTTTAAAAGACCATCTGGAAGCTATCGGGCACAGTGAAGCATACGACTACATATTCAAACTATCCAAAAAAGATACCATCGCGGAAAAAGATATACTGTCGCTACACAAGATTTTTTACTATAGGATAAACAAGAAGAATGCCGGAAAATACAGGAAGGTATCCGTCTATATCCAGGGCTCGGATATAAAACTGCCTCCTCCAAGCAAAGTGAAAAAATTAGTTGAAGATTTAATAAACAATATCCCTGAGTGGAAAAAGAAATACCATCCGGTGGAATTCTCTGCAATAATTCATAAGGAACTTGCAGGGATACACCCGTTTATCGACGGCAATGGACGGACAGCGCGGCTCTTGATGAATTTATCCTTGCTACAAAAAGGATATGAAATAATTGTTATACCGCCTGTATTGAGAAGTGATTATCTGAACTCGCTTCGGCAATGTGATAGAGGGAATGATACCCCGTTTATAAACTTGATTACGTCTATGGAATATGAGAGTCAAAGAGATTACCTGCGGCTGTTGGAAACTTTGAACGAGAAATAAAAAGTTGAAAAAGAAAATTGGGGTTTGGGCGGCGCGCCGGCAGATGAGAAGTTTCCGGATAAAAAATAGTGTTGATTCTATTTGAAATACCTTGAAAAAAATATATAATTGCACGGAAAGGGGAGGGGGCAAAATGAAATTAATCATTGTCGAAACGTCGGAACAGATGAGCAGGGCATCGGCGGAACTGTTCGCACAACGGATCCGCAATAACCCGGGAATTATCCTCGGGCTGGCGACGGGCGGAACGCCCGAAAGGATGTACGCCGAACTGGTCAGGCTCCACAGGGAAGAGGGTCTGGATTTCTCGCAGGTTGTAACCTACAACCTTGATGAATACCTCGGTATTCCAGGCACACACGACCAGAGCTACAGATATTTCATGAACAAAAATCTTTTCGATCACATCAACATAGCAAAAGAAAATACACATGTTTTAAACGGGCTCGCGACGGATGCGGGTAAGGAATGCGCTGACTACGAAACTGCCATAAAAAATGCAGGGGGCATAGACCTCCAGCTTCTCGGTATAGGGTCTAACGGGCACATCGCCTTCAACGAGCCGGGCTCCCCCGCGGACTCGCGGACGGGAGTCGTTGACCTCACCGAAAACACCATAAAGGATAATGCCAGGTTCTTTGAAAACGCAGATGACGTTCCGAAACAGGCTCTTTCCATGGGAAACGGGACTATAATGGAAGCAAAGGAAATAGTTCTCATCGCAGATAAGGAAAGTAAGGCCGCAGCAATCTTTAAATCCATAGAGGGACCCGTGACGGAGGAAGTGCCGGCTTCCATTTTGCAGAAGCACCCCAACTGCACCTTCATCATAGACCGTGCCGCGTCGGGCAAACTGAGTTCAAAATAAAATTCCAAAAGTGCAATTGACAAAAATCCGATATTGTATTAACATTTCACATTAGAAAAAAACATTTTGCGAGAGGAATTATGATTAAAAAGAAAAGAAAGCCGGCGGAAAAAAAACATTTAATAAATCCTTTTGAAATTGCCACCTATCAGCTTGATATGGCTGCCAAAAAACTGAAACTCCGGGAGGACGTCCATAAAAAACTGAGGATTCCGAAACGTATTGTGATTGTTTCCGTTCCGATAGAAATGGATGACGGCAGTTGGGAAACATTTCAGGGCATGAGGGTTCAGCACAATATGGACAGAGGTCCCACGAAGGGAGGCATAAGGTTTCATCCGAATGTTACGTTAGATGAAGTGAAGGCCCTGGCGGCATGGATGACCTGGAAATGCGCGGTTGTCAACATTCCGTTCGGCGGCGCAAAGGGCGGAATCAAATGCAATCCAAAAGAAATGTCGGTGAAAGAACTTGAACGGCTCACGAGAAGGTACACGACCGAAATAATGTCGGTAATAGGTCCCGAACTCGATATCCCCGCTCCGGACGTTTATACGAATCCTCAGACGATGGCATGGATTATGGACACTTACAGCATGAATAAAGGTTATCCTGTCCCGGGGGTCGTGACGGGAAAACCCATTGAGATAGGCGGCTCCGCAGGCCGCGTCGAAGCCACGGCGCGCGGGTGTATGTTCAACATTATTGAAAGCTGCAAACATCTTGGAATGGATGTAAAAAAGTGTTCCGTTGTCATCCAGGGTTTTGGCAATGCGGGCTATATACTGGCGTATCTTCTTGAGGAAATCGGCTGCAAAATCATAGCGGTCAGCGACTCAAAAGGCGGCATATACAACAAGGGCGGTTTGTGGCCGCACGATGTGAAAAAGCATAAGAATAAAACGGGTTCGGTTGTCAATTACAGGGAAGCGGACAATATCAATAATGAAGATATCCTTCAAGTGAAGTGCGACATTCTTGTTCCTGCTGCGCTGGAAAATGTTATTACGCACAAAAACGCCTCCAGAATTAAGACAAGGATTATTGCCGAAGCGGCGAACGGTCCTACGACGCCGGACGCGGACGAAATTCTTTTTGATAAAGGCGTGTTCGTTGTGCCGGACATTCTGGCGAACGCCGGAGGCGTTCTCGTTTCTTATTTTGAATGGGTGCAGAATTTACAGAATTATTACTGGAGCGAAAAGAAAGTCAATTCAAAACTTGAACAGGTTATTACGCGGAGTTTTGAAGAGGTTCTGAACATTTCGCAGAAACATAAGGTACACATGCGTCTGGCGGCGCACATGCTCGCTGTAAAAAGAGTGTCGGACGCCGCTCTGATAAGGGGGATTTATCCGTAAAACCCATTAGGAAATTTTTTCTAACGGGGTAAATCGGGCGGATGGGTGAGGTAATGAAAGACAGTGGTTTGACAGAAGAAAAAGTTCTCCGGCTTGCGAAAGAAAAAAATATCAGGTTTATCGAAATCTGGTTTGTTGATGTTCTCGGAAACATCAAGTCGTTCACGATAACCCGCATCGAGCTTGAAAAGGCGCTGACCGAGGGAATGGGTTTTGACGGCTCTTCCATCGAGGGCTTTGCCAGAATCTACGAAAGCGATTTGATTGCAAAACCCGACCCTGCAACATTTGCCGTTCTGCCGTGGCGTTCGGCGGAAGATGCCGTTGCGAGAATGTTCTGCGACATCCTGACTCCCGACGGGAAACCATACGAAGGCGACACGAGATATATTCTGAAAAGAAATCTTGAGGAAATGAAAAAAATGGGTTTTGACAATTTCAACGTCGGGCCCGAACTTGAGTATTTTTATTTCAAAAACTACAAGAGTCCCGAAATTATGGACGAGGGCGGCTATTTTGATTTTCTGCCGCTGGACATGGGTCATGATTTGAGGCGCGATACGGTTAAGACGCTTGAAGATATGAATATTCCCGTGGAGTATTCTCATCACGAAGTTGCGCCTTCTCAGCACGAGATTGATTTGAGATACGCTCCCGCTCTTGAAATGTCCGATAACGTGATTACCTACAAGGCCGTTGTGAAATCGATTGCGTGGGAAAAAGGCGCCTATGCTTCCTTTATGCCGAAGCCGATTTTCGGACAGAACGGAAACGGGATGCACGTTCACCAGTCCCTCTTTCTGAAAGGGAAAAATTCGTTTTTTTCAGTCGGCGAAAAAGATAACCTTTCTTCCGATGCGAAACACTTTATCGCGGGGATAATGAAGCACGCCCGCGAAATCTGCGCTGTCACGAACCAGTGGGTAAATTCTTACAAGCGTCTTGTTCCCGGCTACGAAGCCCCAGTTTACATCGTCTGGGGAAGAAAGAACCGGTCGGCTCTCGTGAGGGTTCCGATATACCAGCCGGGCAAAGAAGGAGCAACGCGGATTGAGGTGCGCTTTCCCGACCCCGCATGCAATCCGTATCTTGCTTTTAGCGTTATGCTTGCAGCAGGACTTGAAGGAATAAAAAACAAATATCCGCTGTCCGACCCTGTTGAAACGGATGTCTTCCGTCTGTCGGATGATGAAAGGGAAAAAATGGGCATAAAACTTCTGCCGGGAAGTTTGATTGAGGCGATTCAGGAAACGGAAAAATCCGAAATTGTCAGGAAAGCCCTCGGCGGGCATGTTTTCGGTAAATTTATAGACAACAAGAAAATAGAATGGGACCGCTACCGCCAGCAAGTCACGAATTACGAGATAGAAAAATATCTGCCGATTCTTTGAAAGGGGTCAGCTCTATTTTTTTAAACAGGTTGGCTATGAAAAAAATAGAACTGACCCCGTGCGATTTGAGAAAAATAGAACTGGCCCCATTTTTGCATTATGGCAAAATCTCAGAAAAATAACGTTTACATCGCAGTATCTATAGCGGTAATCGTAATCATAACGTCTTTAGCGTTCAGACCCGCTATTCGCGACAGTTTTGTCGAGTGGGACAATAACGTGATTACTTCAAACATTCCCGGTTTCAAGAATCTGGGTCTCGCGAATTTGAAGTGGATGTTCACCAGTTTCCATGCGCATTACAGGCCTTTATACTGGCTGTCAATGGGAATAACATACCGGTTTTTCGGGATGAAGCCGTCTGCGTTCCATTCAATGAGTTTGTTTTTCCACATCCTGGCGTCAATCGCGCTGTTTTTTCTGGTGCTGGAGTTCTTTAAAATTATTTTTGCGCGTTCTCCGATCCCAGCAGGCAAGTCCCGTAACTGCTTGCAGTTATGGGGCAAAAAATATACCGCCGCCGTTATTGCGGCTCTGTTTTTTTCAATACATCCTTTGAGGGTTGAGCCCGTCGCCTGGCAGGCTGCGGGGCAGGACCTTTTAAGCGGGCTGTTTTTTATAAGTTCAATTTTGTTTTATCTGAAAGTTTATTCACCCGCCGTCAACAAAAGACGTTTCCCCTCCCTTTCTTTTCTCTTTTTCCTTTTTGCGATGTTGTCAAAAGAGATGGCGATAACTCTGCCTGCGGTTTTGCTTCTGCTTGATTTCTATCCGCTGAAAAGGATTAAAGCCGGTCAAAGGTTTTTAAAAAACAACTGGGGGCTCATAAAGGAAAAAATCCCTTTTTTGGCGGTTTCCGGCACATGGGTTTTTATCGCCCTGAAAGCCAGTGCTGCCGGCGCAAAAACAGGGCTGGCGGTGCACGGTATAATTTCACGTGTCTGCGTGGTTGCTTACGGTCTCATCTCGTATCTGATTAAGACGCTTATTCCCGTCAATCTGATGCCTTTTTACCCTCTCCCGTCCGGCATAACGCCTTTTAAGGACGGTTATTTTTTTTACATTTTGGCTTTTTGTCTGCTTGTTTTTACGGCGGTTAAATTTGTGAACAAAGTTCCGTGGCTGTTCACGGCGCTGGCGGGTTATTTTGTGGTTTTACTGCCCGTCATCGGCGTCGTTCAGTACGGCCCCCAGATTATGGCCGACAGATATACTTATACTGCTGCGCCGGTATTCTCAGTGCTGCTCGGCTGCGGCCTGCTGAAATTAACCCGCGGTAAGTTTAAAGTTCTGACGGTTTTATTCGCCCTGCTCTTTATTTTTCTTTTCAGAATATCGCGAAAGCAGTGCAGAATATGGGAAAGCGATTTCCGGATATGGGAACACATGCTGGAGATAAAGCCCGGCTGGCCGGTGGCGAACTACAATGTCGCCGTCGCCTGCGAGAAGGAAAAGAAATTTGACGAAGCTCTCGCCTGTTACGAAAAAATTCTGCGGACGGAACGGAAGTATATTTTTGACATCAACCGCGCGGATGTCTGCAACAACATCGGGGTTATTTACCAGAAGAGAAACGACCCTGATTCCGCAATCGATTACTACGAACGGGCGTTAGAAATTGAAAAAGACAATGTCAGAG
>JBDRMV010000058.1:0-6084 GCA_043811795.1 bacterium
TCCCTACTTTGCCTGCTTTTTTATCTGTTCTTTTAGTTCTTCGTTTCTTTTTCTCAGGTCTTTTATTATCTTTTGCTTTTCCTGTTTGATTATATTCATTCTCTTCACCATAATTTTGTCCCTGTTTTTTCTGTTTTCGAGCGTTCTTTTTACGAATTTTTTCAGGACTGTTTTTCTGTATTTTTTATATTCGGGGCTTAGCCCGACCGGCCCGGAAGGATTTTTGTCTTTATAAACGAATGACTGTTTTCCCGCGCGGACCTTTATTTTCTTTGGTTTTGCAGTTCTATCCTCTACCTCAACGTTTCCCTTGAATACCGCGACGTCCGTTCCGTTGCGGCTGTGGTTTACCGTAAATTCCGTTCCCCTGACTCCGATGATGGCGAGGGGCGAGGAAACGAAAAAAGCGACTTCTTCGCCGGGCACCACGGAAGATGTGATACGCCCTTCTTTAACCGAGACCTCGGGGACTCCGTCTTTAATTTTTATTTCCGCCTCGGTGCCTTCTTCAAAGCGGATAACCGTTTCGTCGTCAAACATAATCTCGGCGACGGAGTCAGCGGAGGTTTTTATTATGTTTGTTTCATATACAGGCTGGTACTGGTTTGCCTCCTCCCACGTCTCTTCCTGGCGGATATTGACGGAACCCTTAAAATCCAGGACTGTTCCGCGCGGTTCTACGAGAGAGCGCGCCGGTTTTGCCGCAAAAACAAAAAACAAAAAATCATTACGGTTTTTCTAAACATTTTCTCTCCTTTTATATTTGTTTTTTGTAGCGTGAAAGCTTGCTTTCATTTGCGAGCAAGCTCGCATGCTGCAGTATCTAACAACATTTATTATATCTCCTCTTTTCACAGCGGGATATCCGATTTGTTCCGGAGCCGGTCAAGAGCTTTCTTTGCATTTTCCTTTACGTCCTTATCTTCATCATTCAGCGCTTTTATCAGGTTTGGAATCGACTTGGGTGTGCCGCTTTTCAGCAGTATTGCGGATGCCGCTTTACGCATAACGGAGGCGGCATCTTTTACAAGAATGTTCCCCACCCGTTCTTCGCTGATTGCGGAGTTGTCGGAAAGAATGCGTAAAGCGCCTGCGCGGACGATATCGCTCTTGTCGTTCAGCATATCGCCGGCGGCGTTTATGACGGATTTTTCGTCCATGATTTTAGAAAGGGAAGCAAGAGCCGTTTTTCTGACCTCTGCGTTTTCGTCCCACAGAAGGGAATAAATCGCCATGACGTCCGCTTTTGAAGCATATTTTTCATAGAATTCGCAGACCTTGATGCGGATGTCCGGGGAAGGGTCGTTAAAAAGAGACCTGCTTTTTTTGAACGTGTCTTTTGAAGCATCGCCCAGTTCGTAAAGAATGTTCAGCACTTCCCATCTGACCCATACATTTTCGTCGTCCAGAAAATTTCTGACATATTTTGAAACGCCTTTTTTAGGCGAAACGTAAGCCTGCGAGATAAACGCCCGCCGGTGGTTTTCCGGCGTTTCGGATAATTTTTCCAGGTCCAATTTTGCAATATCCTTTAACGAAACGGCAAATGACTTAAAGCCGCCGCCGTTAAATGAAAGTGAAAGGTTTTTTTTATCCGCCCGTATTATTCTGGTAATTTTACCGCCTTTTAAATTTATCGTATCCGACTTGAAAATGTCCTCCGCAGAAAGGAGCGCAAAGTGTGAAGCGTGAAACGTAAAGATCAGAACAAAAAAAAATTTAGCAGTGTCCCGCATTTGTGAATAAATAAAGGTTCATATTTTGTAGGAGGGGTTTTCCAACCCCTATACATATAATTCCGCTACAACTTGCACAATTATGGGACACTATTAAAAATTTAGTTAAAGCGGCAATGTCCGGCACTACTTGACTGTTCTTGAGAATTTCTCGATCATTTCCTTGATGTTGTCTCTCAGAGCGTCGGGGTCCGTGACCGAAATGTCGTCCGAATAGACGATTTTAGCGCTCTCGACGCTAACGACATTCAGCGTTATTATGTATTTGCCGAGCAACTGTCCGCAGGAGCCCACAATCATCATTTTTACGTTCAGAATTTTTCCAATCTGCACTGCGCATTCCGCCGAGGAGCATCCCGTCTGCTGGAAACCCTGCTCGGCAAGGACCTTGTCCATGTTGTTTTTATCCACGACGTTGAACCTGCCTGCCGTCACGATGTCCGCCCGCACGAAGTCGGATATGAAAGCCGCCTCCGACTGCGAAAGAGGCGGCCTTGCCACAAAATCGGTAACTGCGACGTTTATTTTTTCACCTTCGGGAACTTCTATCATCTCAATTTTAGCAGGTTTTGCAGCAACTTCCCCGACCGTTATGTAATCCTTAATTTTTTCAAACTGACTCCTGCTGAAGTTCTGAATATTAAGTAAATCCTCTATTTTCTTAAAAAGTCCGCGTTTTTCCCTGTCTTGAATAATCCTGCCGGCGGTTATCCTCCCGAGCCCGGGAATGGCCACAAGTTCTTCCACGCCTGCTTCATTTATGTTCACTTTTTTGACTTCGCGCGGTACTTCTTTAGCGGGAATACTCTTCAATTTACCAGCTTCCTCTATGGATAAGACCATATCGCCGGCTTTGGGCGTTTCGCGTCCAGACCTGTCCGTCACGACAGCGTCGTAGCAGAACCCGTCTTTTGTTTTCCCGATGGATGCCTCAATTTTTGCTTCGCCATAGACCTTGCCGTTCTTGAACAAAGCAACTTTATCGTCTGCGCTTACCTCTGTTTCGGTTGTTAGCGTAAGGGATATTTTCCCTGTTTTTTTACTTATCCTGTAATTTGTAACTTTACCCAGCGCTTTTATGCCTTTCGGTATTCTTTCCTCTTTTACCCCGCCCCAGCGCAGCGACATTCCGATTTGCATGTTCATGCCTTCTTCCAGATAAGGATGTTCCTTACCGGCAAAATCAATGTCAAGAACTCCGGCGCGCAGAGTGAGCCCGTAAGTTGCGATGGAATCACCCTCTGACGTTTCCTGAAACCCGGCTCTCAGGATGAGTCCGCGGTTCAGTTTGTATTCCAGACCGATCCCGCTTTCCTCACCGCCTTTAAAACCTATACCCAGTTTTCTGCCTTGGTATCCTATACCGAATACGCTGCCGGTTATTAAGTCGCTGCTCTCATCGCCAGTGTTGCTATCCATTGTGGTATCCACAAGATTGAACATTGTCATGCCGAACCGGAAATTTCCGGGTTTCCACAACCATCCGAAATTCGGAAAACTTCCGTTGTAAGGGTCGTCATCAAGAGTTTCATTAATGTTGTTGAAACTGAGACCCATGGCGAAGTTATTATGCAGTTTCACTCCGAACCCGGCAGTAAAAAGGTGTGAGAGCCAACTCGCATCATCATATTTATTGCCGGCATAATCAAAAATATCCGCCTGTGCGGCGTGCAGCCAGTATTCCAAACTCACCGCCACTTTTTTAAACGGCAAAAACAGCCGCGAACTTGCGGCAATTTCGGTAAAGTAATCATTGCTTCCTATACTGTTAGCGTCAAAAGAATATACCTTTCGTTCCTTAAAAACAACCGCCGCCGGGCCCCAGAACGAATTTGCGGCATCCGGAAAAATCACGTCCATACCGCCCATGCCTGCGCTTTTTACCGTCCGGTTATAAATGAGATAATTGCCTGCCGCCGTCTCCGCATGAACCTGTGATGTAAAAAACAGTATAAAAAGCGAGAAAAATAATCCTGCTTTTCTCATTTTATGACCACCGGCACTACGGAAGCAATACCCAGCCCTTCCACCTTTATGCAGTATATCCCGTGGGGGGGATGCCTGCCGTCTGCCATTTTCCCGTCCCACGTAAAACTCGTGTTACTGCCGTCCACATACTGCGACCATTCTTTAACCTTTTTTCCGGCAAGGTCGTAAACGGTTACGGTCAGATAACCTGACTGGGAAACATTTGTGCGGATGATTGTATAATCAGAACTCCCTCTTCTTATCAGATTGCTGCCGATTGTAATTTTGTCTGCTGGACCACCCGCTGAATCACCCGGATAAAGAGCGGCAATCTCATCCGCGCTCAAAGCGCGGCTGTAAACAAAGACCTCATCTATACAGCCGGAAAAAAACTGCCAACTGCTTGATGCATGTCTTCCGATTTTTAATGTCTCGCCGGTAACTTGCGGATTGCTGTAGAAATAGGTGCTCTGTTTCTCAGTTCCGTTTATGTAAATTTTCATCTCCGAGCCCGTATAAACAGCAGCAATATGAGCCCATACGTTGTTTGCGACGGAATTCTCGGTGGTTGTTAAACTACCCCCGCCGCAGTAAAATTGAACGGCATTATTATTTTCCAACTGCATGCCGTAAGCGTTGTCGCCTTTTGTTATTATGTTCCTTGTGCCGTCTGTGGAATCGGTTTTTATCCATGCTCCCAGGGTAAATTCCCCCGTAATATTAAAAACGGTTGCCGCTCCCGCATCAACATAATCATCACTCCCATCAAAATCCAGCGCCCCGTCGTATTTTCCGTCAACCCAGGCCGCACCTCCGTAAATTGTTCCGGTATTCCCGTTTCCCGAAGAATCCGCTGCAGTTGTTCCGCTTCCGTCATTGAACTGCCAGTAACCTACCAGGTTTTGCGCCGGTATAGCATTTTCCGCAAAGGATAAAGACAAACAATATGTATCGTCAGAGGATGAGCCGGAGTAATAATCGACATAGACGTAATAAACAGAAATGGCGCTCAGATATTGCGTTATAGAATCATCTGCTGTACCGGTATTACCCGAATATGCGATTTGGTTTTGCGAAGAATTATATAACCTGAGGTCATAATCACCCGGCAGACTTGTCAGGTTTATGGTTACCGTTCCTGCCCGGGTAATGTAGAACTTATAATAATCCTTATCGTCGGAATCCCATATATATGCGTAAATTGTGGTGTCCTTGCTTATCGTATATGCAGCAGAAAAACTTTCGTTCGGCTCATAATAAGCATCGCTGCTATCGCCGCCAGAATCCGCAGTAAGTTTCCTTATACGATTATTGGTTGCGTCGGCAATATAAATGTTGCCTGAACTGGTTATTGCTATACCTGTAGGCCAGTTGAGCTGCGCCGAGGTTGCGGCACCGTCGTCGCCGGAATAGCCGGATGTTCCCGTGCCGGCAATTGTTGTTATTATTCCTGATGTAGATATTACCCTTATACGGTTATTAGAACTGTCGGCGATATAAACGTTTCCCGAACTATCCGTTACCACTCCGCGGGGGTCATTTAGCTGTGCCGAGGTTGCGGTGCCGTCGTCTCCCGAGTAGCCCCCCGTTCCCGTTCCGGCGATCGTGTTTATTATTCCGGATGTGTTTATTTTCCGTATGCATTTGTTATTATAATCGGCTATGTAAATATTACCTGCTCCATCTACGGCTACCCCCGCAGGATAATAAAGCTGCGCCGAGGTCGCAGTGCCGCCGTCGCCCGAATAACCTGCGGAGCCGTTGCCGGCAATTGTTGTTATATAACCGGACAAATCCACTTTTCTTATACGATGGTTGTAGTAGTCGGCAATATAGATGTTGCCTGAACCGTCCACCGCCACTCCGGCAGGATAATAAAGCTGCGCCGAGGTCGCAGAGCCGTCGTCACCGGAATAACCGCCGCTTCCGTTTCCCGCAATTGTCGTTATAATCCCGGATGTGTTTATTTTTCTTATACGGTTATTACCGTAGTCAGCGATATAAACATTGCCTGAACTATCTACCGCCACTCCGAAAGGGAAATAAAGTTGCGCTGAAGTTGCCGTGCCGCCGTCGCCCGAATAACCTGCGGAGCCGTTGCCGGCAATTGTTGTTATAGTTCCGGAGGTATTTACTTTCCTTACGCGGTGATTATTTCTGTCAGCGATATAAACATTGCCGGAATCATCCGCCGTCACTCCGCAGGGAAGGTTAAGTTGAGCCGAGGTCGCGGAGCCGCCGTCGCCCGAATAACCACTGCTTCCGGTTCCGGCAACTGTTGTTATGATGTAGTCGGCACAAAGGTTCTGGAAACCGAAAATAAAAACCGCAATTCCCAAAAGCAGCAGGATATTATTTTTTCTCATCTTTAAAAATTATA
>JBDRMV010000059.1:0-39777 GCA_043811795.1 bacterium
TGTCTTTCGCTTGTTAAAGTAAAAAAGCGCGAAATAGATATGGATTTGCTGGAGAAAAAGTTTAAAGAGACGGCATTATACGATGTTTCACAGGATAAGGTGAATAAAAATTTAGAATATTTTTTGAAACGGCTTAAAAGAGAGGGCATTTATGAAGAATAGTTATTTGCTGAAAAAAGTGAAAAGGTTGGGATTTGCTTTAATGGAACCGGAAGAACCTTTTGATGCAAATGAGGTTCTTGCGGAAGTGGTAAAAAGCCGGGATATAAGATTATGGGAGGGCTTTCCGGTGCTGGTCTTAAATGCCGCCGCAAGGGGGTTGTTTAATTATGAAAGCGCAAGTAATCTGTTGAGGACGAATCGGGAAAGAACCGTATTTACGGAACTTCTGCTTTTTTCTCTGGCGTTGTATAAATACCTGCGGCTGAAATATTCATGGACTGATAAACTTTATGCAGAGTTGCCGCAAAAAGATATGGACCCCGCCACGGCGGGCAGGCGGCATTCTGATTTTTATAAGTGTTTTAAAGATAACCGGGATTTTGTAATCGCTAAATCTTCCCGTATGAATCCAGGGAGAATAAAAAATAATTTCAATAATTATCTAAAGGGAAGGGATTTAAAAATAATTGACTCGCAGCGGGGATACGAAACACTGTCTCTGGAATATGCCCAGTCGCAGATATTTTCACCGAAACAGAAGGATTTGTTTTTAAAGAAGCTGAACGGCGAAAAGTTAAACAAGACAGAGAGGGAGTATTTTTCCAGGGTCGTAAAAAAGAAGGCCGCCGCTCTGGCGAATCCTGAATTGCATCGTTTAGCGCGTAAGGTACTTAAACACTGACAAGGAGAAAAAGGGAAAAAGGGGCAGGGGGCTTTTTCACGGGACGGAAGGGATGCGGAAACGGGCAGGCATGGTACGGAAATAAAGAAATGCTGAAAATCAGAACGGGTGAAATTCCGTCGGGGGCGGGGGTCTATTTATTCAAGGGTCCCGGCGGCCGAATTCTTTATATCGGGAAAGCAAAAAACCTGAAGAAGAGGGTTTCCTCGTATTTCAGGCCGGAGCTTTCAAACAAGACGTTTCATCTTATGTCCGCCGCCCGGAGGATAGAATACATACAGACGGCGACCGAAAATGAAGCGGAAGTTCTTGAAGAAAAGTTGATAAAATTGTTCAGGCCGAAATACAATGTGCTGATGACCGACGACAAGAGTTATCCCTTCATCTGCCTGACGGACGAAAAGTATCCCCGCCTTGAATTCTCAAGAGGGCGGAAGAGCGCGAACTGTTTCGGGCCATATCCCGATTCCGGTTCGCTCAGAATTTCCCTGAGAAATCTCAAGAGAATTTTCCTTCTGCCGCCCTGCTCGATGCCGCAGTATTCAAGGATTAAAAAAATTGCGGACCCCGAAAGATGCGTTTATTTCCACCTGTCAAAATGTTCCGCTCCGTGCTGCGGGCGGATAACCGTCGGGGAATATGCGGGACGGATAAAGAAAGCGGTTGAATTTCTCAGAGGCCGGCGCATTTCAATCGTAAAAAACCTTCAAAAAGAGATGAAGCGCGCTGCGCTCGACCTCAATTTTGAGAAGGCGCTCCGCCTGAAAAAATCCATAGAAGCGTTCGGTAACATCGTAATGCGCGTTGACGTGGCGGGGGTAAATGCGGCGAAATATCTTTTTAACCCGAAGGCGTCGATGAGAGAAATAAAAAAAGTTTTAGGTCTCGCTAAACTGCCGGAAGTTATCGACGGGCTGGACATATCGCACACGCAGGGTTCTTTCCCGACCGCATCCGCCGTCCGGTTCAGGAACGGCCTGCCGGATAAAAGCGGATACAGGAAATTCTCCGTCAGGTTTGAGGGGATTGACGATTATGCGATGCTCAGGGAGGTGGTCAGGAGAAGGTATAAAAAAGATACGGCGGATTTGATTTTGATAGACGGGGGCCCGGGGCAGGTGAGCTCCGCCGTGCGCGCGCTTTCCGAAAGCGGATTGAATCCGGAAGTTGCCGGTCTTGCCAAGAGGGAGGAGATAATTTACAGGCGCGACGGTTCGGCGGTGAAATTAAAATCAAATTCCCGCGGTTTGATGCTCCTGATGCACATCAGGGACGAGGCGCACAGGTTCGCTCTTTCCTACCACCGCCTCCGCCGTTCAAGGATTGTTTGACCTTAAATGGGGTCAACTCTATTTTTATAGAATTGAATTGGGGTCAGTTCTATTTTTATTATTTTTTTCTATGCAAAAATAGAGCTGACCCCAATTCCCCCCTAATTGACCTGGGGTTTAGAAAAGGGTAAAATGAGGAAATGAAAAGATTGTTTTATCTGATTCTTCTTGGCGTTGGGGGAGCGTATTTGTTCAGGGAGTATGTCGGCGGGTTCGTGCGCGTCGCCACCGGCTCCATGGAGCCGACCCTGAAGATAAACGGCGTCCGCTGGGTCGATAAGCGGCATTATAACGAAAACCCCGTGCAAAGGGGGGACATTGTCGTTTTCCCCTCTCCCGTCGCGGAGAAGAAGAAACTGATAAAAAGGGTCATTGCCGTCGGGGGAGACAGCATCGGGATAAGAAACAAGCAGGTTTTTATCAACTGGGAGGAAATTGAGGAGCCCTATGTCAGCCACACGCGTCCGAACGAAATTCTTGCGGGGGACAATATTCCAAACGTAACCGTGCCGCAGGGCTTCGTTTTTGTTATGGGCGACAACAGGGATTTTTCGGAGGACTCCCGCGACTGGAAAGACAAGAACGGGAAACCGGTATATTTCATTCCGGTCGAATCGATAAGAGGGCGGATAAATGTTGAATAAATTTTCTCCGTCATACGGAAAATACAAAAAAGACCTCGCTAAACACGGTCTCGCGTGCGTTTACAAGGATATATCCTGCGATATGGATACGCCTGTTTCGCTCTTTATGAAAATTTCGAATGCGGAAAACGCTTTTCTGCTCGAAAGCGCCGAAGGCGGAATCAGGTGGGGGAGATACTCCTTTATTTCAGCGTCTTCAAAATTTGTCCTGAAGGGTTTTAAAGATTATTTTGAAATAAACGGCAAGAGACGCAGGACAAAAGATGCCTTCGGAGAACTGAAAAAATTCCTGAAGAAATTTTCTTTCCCTCCGATGACCGACGGGCCTCCTTTCATCGGCGGCGCCGTCGGGTATTTTTCTTACGACATTGTGAATGAATGGGAGAACATCGGCGGGGCAGGGAAGGGCGCGCAGGATTTCCCTTATTTCTATTTTGTTTTGCCGGAAGTTATCATCGTGGTGGACCACCTGAAAAAGCTCATGAGGATTATCTGCTGGGGTTACGCCGTCGGGGAGCGGAACGCAAAAAATCTGTTTTCCTCGTCGCTGTCAAAGATAGACGAGACCCTGAATGTCATCAGGCAGCCCGTCCTGCCTCCGCAGACCAAGACCGGCGGAAATCTGAATTTCAGGAGCAACGTTTCAAAGACGCAGTTTGAAAACATGGTAAGAAAGGCAAAGAGTTATATTATCAACGGCGACTGCATTCAGACGGTGATTTCAAGAAAATGGGATATTGAAATTAAAAGGGACCCTGTTTTTATTTACAGGGCGCTCAGGATGATAAATCCGTCGCCGTATATGTATTATCTCAAGTTCGGCGGCGCGCACATAATCGGTTCTTCGCCTGAAATTCTCGTGAAGAAAACGGGCGCCAGCGCGGTTATAAGGCCGATTGCGGGGACGCGGCCGAGGGGGAAGGACGCGCGCGAGGACAAAGCGTTCTGCGGCGAACTTTTAAAGGACGTGAAGGAAAGAGCCGAGCACACGATGCTTGTTGACCTCGCAAGGAACGACCTCGGCAAGGTCTCGAAGTTCGGCAGCGTTTCCGTGAAGGAACTGATGGTCGTTGAAAAATTTTCGCACGTGATTCACCTGACGAGCGAGGTGGAAGGAACCCTTGAAGAATCAGAGGACAGTTTCTCGCTTTTCAAGGCGAGTTTTCCCGCCGGCACCGTGAGCGGAGCCCCGAAGGTGCGCGCGATGCAGATAATAGGCGAACTCGAGCGCGATGCGCGCGGGCCCTATGCCGGAGCGGTCGGCTATTTTTCGTTCAACGGCGACATGGATTTTGCGATAACCATAAGGACCATCGTCGCAACGCTTACGAAAGCGCAGATTCAGGCGGGGGCCGGAATTGTTTACGACTCGGTTCCGGAAAAGGAATATTTTGAAACGGAGAACAAAGCGAAGGCGCTGATGAAGGCGATTGAACTTGCCCGGACGCTATGATTTTATTTATTGATAATTACGATTCCTTCGTGTACAATCTCGTGCAGTATTTCGGAAGGATTTCGGACAAAATCAGGGTTTTCCGGAACGACCGGCTTGATATTCCTGATGTTTTGAAACTGAAACCGGACGGGATTGTAATTTCGCCCGGGCCGGGACGCCCGGAGAATGCGGGGAAGTCGGTTGAAATCGTAAAAAAATTTTATGACAAAATTCCTATTTTAGGCGTTTGTCTGGGGCATCAGGCGATTGCGTACGCTTTCGGCGCGAAAATCGCGCACGCGAAAAAAATCCTCCACGGGAAGACATCCCTGGTCAGACACAACGGCAAAGATATTTTCCGGGGCGTTTCAAACCCTTTTACCGCGGGAAGGTACCATTCTTTGATAGTTGAAAAAGCCGTCCCCGCTTTTGACGTCACGGGAAAAACCGGCGACGGCGAGATTATGGCGCTTAAACTGAAAAAGTATCCTGTTTTCGGCGTTCAGTTCCACCCCGAATCAATCCTTACGGAAGAAGGTTTCAAAATTGTCAGGAATTTTTGCAGGATTATAAAGTGCTGAAAAAAAGAATGATCAAAAAAGCGGGCAGGTTTGCCGTTTACGCTCTGGTTTTCGGCGTTATGGCGGCTTTCGGGTTTGATATTGCGATGCGTCTTATAACCAGGGAGAAGAAAGTCGTGCTGACTCCCGATGTCGCGGGCTTGACGGTAGCGTCGGCGATGGATGTTCTGCAGGGGAAGGGGCTTTATGCCGAAAAGTCAAAAGAGAATGTTTCCGACGAGACGATTCCCGCCGGCTCCGTCGTGAGACAAAGCCCCGTTTCGGGCTCCGTCGTCAAAAAAGGTCGCGCCGTTCATCTGACCCTTTCCGAAGGCGGAAACCTTGTGTATGTTCCGGATGTGACGGGAAGGACTCTTCAGGAAGTTGAAATAATTCTTACGAGGGCGGCGCTTTCGGTCGGCTCCGTTACGGGCTTGTACAGCGATGAAGTGAAAAGGGACGTCATTATTTCGCAGACGCCCGGGGCGGGTGAGATCGCCAAGCCGCAGACGCTCGTGGACATCGTTAAAAGCAACGGGCCCGCTTCGCTGATGGGTTTTCTAGTGATGCCCTACGTGGTCGGGAAATCCAGTTCGGACGCATTAAACGTTCTGAAGGAAATCGGTTTTGAGGTCTCGGAACAGGAAATTGTCATAAATGACACCGTCACTCCGGGGACGGTTGTAAAACAGGAGCCCGCGCCCGGGGAAATGCTTTCCGACGAGGTGTACATAAAACTTTTTATTTCTGATCTCTCGCAGAAAGAAAACATAAAAAGAACGGGTTACGTTTTTTTTGAAGTTCCTCAGGATATAAAAGCGAGGAACGTTAAGATTGTCATCAGGGATTCAGTCGGCAGAAGAACGGTTTACGAAAATATTGAGCAGCCGGGTAAAAAAATCTCTTTCGAAGTCGAGATAATAGGAAAGGCGTACGCAATGTTTTATCTTGACGACGTTCCTGTCGGGAGGAAAGACCTGTGAAAAAAATAGAAATCGGTTTTTCGATTCTTTCAAGCGATTTTGCGGGCCTGAAATCGGTCGTCGCCAAATATGAGACCCTCGTTGATTTTATACAGATGGATGTAATGGACGGCAATTTCGTGCCGAACCTGACTTTCGGCGTCCCCGTCGTAAATTCTCTGAGAAAAATAACGAAAATTCCGTTTGAAGCGCATCTGATGGTCGTAAATCCCGGGGTCCAGTGGAAATGGTACAGAAAGACCTGCAAAAGGATTCTTTTCCATATAGAGGCGGTGAAGAATCCGCGGGCGCTTTTAAAGAAGATGGCAGGCGTGGAAAAAGGTATTGCCGTTAATCCGGAAACGCCGGTAAAGAAAGTTATCCCGTTCCTGAAAGATATTCAGGTCGTGCTGCTGATGAGCGTTTCGCCGGGCTTTGCGGGGCAGAAGTTCGATGAAAGAGTCATTAAGAAAATAAGTTTTCTCAGGAATTACATTGACGGAAAAAATATCAAATGTAAAATTTCCGTTGACGGCGGCATCGACGCAAAAACCGCCGCCAAATGCGTAAAAGCAGGAGTTGATTTTTTAATCGTAAGTTCCTATCTTTCCAAAGGCGATATAAAGAGAAAAGCAAAAATCCTCAAAAATCTTTAAAAGATGTGAAAAAAGTATTTAGGTGCTTTTACCTTTTACTTTGTTTTTCCGGTTTCTCAAACGCGGGGCTTCCTGATTTCGGGGTCGGGTATGAACTGATAAAAGGTAAATACTATAGCCCGGATTATACCGCGAACTGGTCGTGGAACGATGACTGGCAGGTTCAGGGAAATTTTCAGAAAAGTCAGTTTGATAATGATTTGAATTTTTCTTTTCTCTTTTTAAGATTCGGGAAAACAAAAGTTCTGAGCAATACGGTTTCGGCCGGCTTTGAAACGGGTTTTTACGTTCCTGTTTCGGCGAGCGAAAATTCCTGGCAGATTCCTTTCTGCTCGACGGGCTCCGCTCCTTCGACCGAATACAACTGGCAGGTCTCTCCTTCCACCTATTCCGCGCTTTACAGCAAAGAAGACAGAAAACTTTTTATCCTGCCTCTTATGGGACGGCTTGATTTTGATTTTTCGCGCCTTTTGAAAATTTCGGCGGCCGCCGGGTTTTACCTGGCGCATCTTGAGGTGGCTTACACCGAAGGAGAAGAGTTCAAAATCGACCACACGGAGATATCCGGTTCCATAACGAAGGAGTTCCGCGCGGGCGACGTTCAGGAATACAGATACTGGCTCCAGCAGACGAATCTGATTCCAGCGTTGAAATTGTCGCTGTCTTCATGGATTAAATTGACTTCCGACATGAACCTTGATTTTTCGCTCAGCGCCGGATGGCTCCGGAAAACCGAATTCCTGTACAGCGAATTTATCGAGGGAATAAAACTGAAAGACGGCTACGAAATCGGCGGGCTTTCATACAGTTTCGCTTTCGGAATCAGCATTTTGTTTTGATATCAGGAATTTTCCCCCGTAGTAGAAAATTCCTGACAAAATATTATACTTTGGTATAATTTGTCGGAATCTAAAAAGGGGCAGTATGCGGGCGCTATTGCAGGAAATTATTCTTCTTCCCTCAATTTTTCTTTGATTTTTTCTACCTTTTGCCTGAATGATTTCTGCTCGGGGTCTAATTCCAAAAATTTCTCCCATTCGATAATTGCTTCCCTGTATTTCCCCTGTTTGTAAAAATCCGTTCCTCTGCTGAGATACTCCTGCATCATCGCTTTCTTTTCTTCGGGGCTTAAAGTTTTCTCTTTCCTGAAAAGTTCCTGATAAAGTTTTTCTATTTCAGGGTCAAGAACTACTTCTCCTGCCGGTTTTTTAGATTTTCGTTTTTTCAGTCCGGATTTAACGGACATGGAAAACTGATGGGTCTGACCCAAATCACCGTACGGGACAAAAGCATAGTCAAAACCAAACCGGGAATATTTTATTCCAAAGCCCGCCGACATTCCCGCCAACCCTCCGAGACCCGATTTTTCCGTGAATTTATAGCCCGCTCTGAAATCCAGCATCTTTCCTGTTTTAAATTCTCCGCCAATTTTAAGATGAATGTTTTTTTCGATGTCGCCCACAGCATCAATATTCAGAAGCATATTACCGTTTAGCAGCCGTCTGCTGATTCCTGCGCGGACTAAAAGAGGCAGTTTTTCTTTCTTCTCGATATACTTAACGCCCGGACCAAGATTCTGAACCGCAAACCCGGCATCCGTTTTTCCGCCGATTCCGTAAATAGCCCCGAAGTCAACGGCCGGCGTTTTGGCTTTAGTATCTTCAATCTCTTCCTGAATGTATTTTATCGCCGCCCCGTAAAACGCTTTATTTATCCGCCAGGAAAATATCCCCGTTAACAAAAAATCAGATGCTTTGAAATCATCTATCTTCTGGTCAAAATCCTCTCTTCCCTCCATGGTTCCGGCATTCAGGGAAAGAATTCCCAGCCCGAATGACTTTCCTCCTTCCAGAGGCAAAACCGAATTTAAACTATTTATCGTTATCCCTTCCACCCATGAATTATGAGAAAAACTTGCCTGAATATTATTCAAACCGGCGAGACCCGCGGGATTATATCTGAGGATATTGGCATCATCGCTTATTGCTGAAAAGGCGCCCGCCATAGACGAAGAGCGCGCATCAATGCCGATTTTGAGAAATGCAAGCGAACTTGTTCCCGCATCGGAAAACCCCGGCGGCGCCGTTATAAGCATAACAACAAAAATAAAAGCGGCTTTCCTCATCTTAAAATTGCCAGTTTCCCCGACTTTTTAGACCGGCCGTCGTCAATCAAATAAATATATACGCCGCTGGCAACATCCTTCTCGCTATTGGTTTTTACATTCCACGCCCATTCCCCGGAAGAATCTGTTGTTACTTCCCGGTTAAAAACCGTTTCCATAGCAAGATTAAATATTTTTATTCTTACTTTTCTGTTTTGAGGCAGGCGGGTGAACCAGATGTATTGATGACCTTTTGACGGCTTAAACGGATTCGGATAAACTCTTGCCGTACTCAGATCTTCAATCTGAGTGAACTGCAGAATTTGAAAAATACTGAAATGCTCCGTGCTGAAACCAATTTCCTTATTTACTTTTTGACAGGGCAGAAGAGTATAGCGCTCAAGCGATTCATCATAGTGACCGAGGCAAAAGGTTGTTTCGTTAAAACCTGAAATGTTTACGTTGTCATAGTTAATCGTAATATCAACCGGTTTGGTCGGCTGAAGACCTTCATTAACGGTTATTTCGCAGCCAATGGTTGTTCCGCCGAGCAAAGGCCTCCTGACCGCGGGGAAGGATGGTTTTGTTATTTTCAAGACAACATCCTGAACAAAAGTTCCCGTAGAAATTTCCAGCCGGATTATTTCCTGTGAAGTATCGAAAATCACAAGATTGGATTTATCTCCGGAAATATAATAGACCCCTGTCCGCGCCCATGCGGTTGCGCCGTTGGAAATGTCCGACCACAAAGGAACTTCATCGCAGGACCACATCCGGAAATAATATGTAGCGGCGGGCGTAAGCCCGCTTATAGTTTGACAAAAAGAAGTTAGCGGAGGACAATTTTCGGTTGATAGTGGAATTTCGTAATTTGCATAGTCCCATGTTTTAAGAGAAGTGCTGTAATCAATCCGGAATTTTCCCGTCAGGTTACCTTTTAATTCATCCGTTCCCGGCGACGTCCAGAATAATTTAATTTCACCCGAATAGTCGCCCGGGACAGCTGCGAGGTCAGTAACGGCTGCCGGAGCAGTGTTTTCACGAATGGTCTTTGTCGAGCCGAATGTTTTATATTCCGTGGTTATTCCGTTTCCGTTATATGCCCACACGCGAAACCAGTAAGTTGTATCCTGAGAAAGATTTGTAATAGCGGTTGCGGTAGATGTGAAATTATCACTTATGTCAATAAATGTGGAAAAATTGAGGACAAAATTATCCGTTGAGCCGGACAATCCGTATTTTGTCCACTCTGGATTTGAATTTAACTGCCAGGAAAGAAAAATTGTATTGCTGGAAACAGAAATAAAAGCGGGATTATCAGGAGGATTTGCCAGCGTATAGACGGTAACTGCCGAACTTGCTGTGCTTCCGTTCGTGTTATGCGATTCTGCGTAACGGTAATAAGATGTATTCCTCGTCAAATCTGATTCCTTCCAGTATGTGGTATCAGCCGGCAGGTCTGCCACAATGCCTCCGGTGTCATTTTTAATATAATAACCGTCTTCGTTAACAGCGGTATCCTGCCATCCCCATGTTATACTCGCAGTGGTGAGATTTATCGCGCCAAACCCCGTCGGCGAATCCGGGCCGATACCGTATGCAACGGCATAATTGTTTTGATTGGCGCCGGTCCTTGACCACGATGACCACAGCGGAAACTCATCACCTGCTTTGACGGCGAAATAATAGGTTACCCCGGGCATTAAACCTGTAACCGTAAATGACTCTTCTGTTCCCGCATCAGCCGGCTGCGGAACCGGAGAACGGGAAAAAACAGAAAAGTTCTGCGCGGCATCATAATCGGTTTCATCGGCTATATTACTTGTTGACGAACATTTTATTTCATATTCACTTGCCGTTCCTGTTGTCCCGTCGTCGCCCGGAGCGGTCCAGATTAAATTAATTTCACCGTCATTAGAGCCCGTCAGAGCCGTTAAATCGCTGATTGCGGAAGGAGCAATTCCGTCGGGCGGGGGTTTGTACGCAAATGCCCGCGCCTGCGTCGTTGAGGAAAGAGCCATGGTATCAATATCCGATTCGTTGCCGGAAGAATCGTACGCCTTCACCGCAAAGTAATAAGTATCTCCTGCGGTCAGCCCGTCCACTGTTTTGTTTTCCGGCTGCCCGACGCCTTTAACTTCCGTGAATGTCTTCTGGTTGGATGAATTTTCGTTCCACCACGTTGTTGCATCATTTGAAAAATCGCTTATGGAATAAGTTGCAAATCTTACCGCGTAATAACCGCCCGCGTTGTTTCCCGTTGTCCCGTCGTCGCCGACAGCCGTCCAGGTCAGGTTTACACAGCCGTATTCTGTCCCGGCCAAAGCCGACAAATCGTTGATTGCCGCCGGCGCGGTCGAATCAAAAATGGTATAAACGGAATTCTGTCTTCCAGGTGTCCCGTAAAGTTTGGTTCCCTCCGAGTCCGTTTCGGGGCCGCGGGTGGCGCAGACAGCCCAGTTGACCGAAGTCGTCCCGTCGTATTTCGGGTCTTTTCTTTCCATGCTGTATCCGGCGGCAACGGTGACAAACCACGACCCGTCATTGTTGTCAACCTCGTCAATCTTATTTCCGGTTCCGTTCGGGCCGTCATACAGGATAATGATGTCGCTTGTTGGATTCAGGTTAATCGTGTCATCCCGGATATCCACGATGTTTCCGGTTGAACTCTTAACGTCGTCTTCGTGGTTGGCATAAATCAAATAACTGCCGCTTGAAATGACCGTTGTTCCCCCGTCCTTATCGCTGAAATTAAGCCACGCCCCCGCATTCGCGCCGTATATGGACCAGCCGGATATGTCAATGGCGGACTCCGTGGTGTTATAAAGTTCAATCCACTCGTCGCCGATGTTGGCGGCTGTTCCCATGTAAGCAATCTCGTTTATCACGACGGTTCTCGGAAGACCCGGCGGCAGACCTGCGGTCGAGGCAGGGGCTCTCGCCTGCGTCGCGCTTGAATAGGCGTTATTGTCAACCGGCGATTGGTTGTCATTAGAATCGTATGCCCTTATCGCAAAATAATAAGTCGTTCCGACGCTCAGACCTGTTATCGCTGCCGTTTCTTTTCCTCCCGGGCCTGCAGACACTGAAATTTCTTTTTCGCCGCTTACCCCTGACTGCCACCACGCCGTTGCATTGTCCGCAAAATCGCCCACGGAATAAGTTGCGAACCTCACCGTGTAATAACCTCCCGTGTTGTCTCCGGCGCTGCCGTCGTCCCCCGGCGCGGTCCATGATAAAGTAATTTCGCCATTGTAAGGACCCGTTAGAGCCGTCAAATCACTGATTGCAGAGGGTGGGGTTACTTCATCAATCACCATGGTTACATCGTCTACAAAGAAATCAACTATATCAAAACCCACATTACTGCAGTTGAAACGAAAACGGAAATCCTGATGAAATGCCTGAGAAGGGAGAACAATTATGGTAGAAATATATACCGAGTCAGAAGCATCATTTCCTTCAATGTTCCATAGTTCAATCCAGCCCGAAGGAAGTTCAACCTCTAAACGCAGGAACATCCCTGGCCAGGGTGGGTATCCATTTCCTCCCCTCTGCCAGTAAAAACTTATGCGTCCCGCGACATATCCTGAAAGGTCTGTCCTCTGCAAAGTGAGTTCATCTCCTTCGCCGTCTAAATTGAGCGAATATGTCCCGCTTTGTTCACTCGCTCCGTCTGTATTTACGGCAGGATTGCCGGAGGTGACTTCCCATTTTGAAAGGTCAATTGTTCCTGAGTCCCAGTTTTCAGACAGGGTTGGCGGCCTTCGCGGTCTGGCATAACCGGTTGCGCCGTTGGAAATTTCCGACAGGTTATTTGCATTATCCATGGTCTTCATCCAGAAGTAGTAGGTTGTGCCCGGCTCAAGTGCGGTAATTGTTTTTGATTCAATATTTTCAGGAGAAGTGTTTGTGCTCCACAGGATTGAATATGAACTTTCCCACCCGTCAGAGGAATTTGTTGAATATTTTAATTGATATGCGCCTCCTACAATATCTCCGCTTGTTTCGTCATCCCCGGGCGCCGTCCATGTTAAATCAACCGAACCTACAGAAACTCCAGGTGCGCCCGCTAAATTAGTTACTGCTGCCGGTGTGGTTGTGTCGGTTGTTCCTGTGAAATTCCGGGCGGATTGATTGGTTGCAAGCAATGAGTATGTATAACTTGACGGCGTAAAATCCCAGCCGCTGCTGCTTACAATAACGCCGTAAGCGCCCATAGACAGTTGCGTAAATTCATAATTTCCTGCCCCGCTTATGGTGTATACATCTGAGTTTGTGCCGCTTAAATAAACTTCAGCGCCGGTAATTCCGTTTCCCCCTCCATCCTTCACAGACCCGCTGATAGAATAAGTTACGGTACTTAACACTACATCATCAACAAAGAAGTCATCAAAGTTTGCTCCGGAACCATTGCTCCTGAACCTTAACTGAAAATCCTGATGGAACGCTGTTGTAGATAAAGCAATTGTCGTAGATGTAAAGACCGAATCGTTGCTGCTGTTACCGGCTATACTGAATACCTCCTGCCAGCCGGTTGTTAGATAAACCTCTAATTTTAGATAATCACTAGAGTCCGGCGATTCCCCGTTTCCTCCTCTCTGCCAGTAAAACATTACATAACCAGTTGTATGTCCCGACAAATCTGTCCTCTGCAGGGTAATTTCATCTCCTTCCCCGTCTAAATTGAGCGAATATATTCCGCTGGGTTCACTCACCCCCGCTGTATTTATTGAAGGGTTACCGGAAGTAACAATCCATTTTGAAGAGTCAATTGTCCCTGAGTCCCAATTTTCTGATATAGGCGGATTTAATTGCGGTTTGGCATAACTCGTTGCCCCGTTTGAAATTTCTGACCAGTGTTCAGTGTCGTCTCTTGTCTTTATCCAGAAGTAATAGGTTCCTCCCGGCTCAAGCGGGGTTACAGTTCTTGATTCAATATTTCCGGGGGAGGTATCCGTGCTCCACAACACTGAATACGAACTTTCCCACCCATCGGCGGGAGATGTCGAATATTTTAATTGATATGCGCCGCCTGCAATATCTCCGCTTGTCCCGTCATCTCCGGGCGCCGTCCATGTTAAATTCATTGAACCTACGGAAACTCCCGGTTCGCCGGCTAAATCAGTCACTGCGTCCGGCTCGGCTACATCGGGCAAGACATAAAAAGTTGCGCCGTTGGAAATATCTGACCACAAATCATCGTAGGTCTTTAGCCAGAAATAATAAGTGTTGTTTCCTGCCAATCCGCCGATAATTTTATTTTCAATCGATCCCGGAACAGTATCTGTTGACCACTGAACATAATTCAAACTTGACCATCCATCGCCGGAATTGGTTGAATATTTTATGCAGTATTGCCCATTAGTGATATTCCCCGTTGTTCCATTGTCACCGGCAGCAGTCCAGACAAGTTTAACATCACTGTTTCCTTCCCCGGATAAGGCTGTTAAATCCGTGACCGATGCAGGCGGTGTTGAATCCGCTTCAAATATCCATAAGCCGGAATTATAATCGGCAACACAAGCGTAATTTCCTGAAACAGAAATGCCGTAAGCATAACCCGGGGTATCATAATAACCGACCTCCGACGGAGATGCAGGATTTGAAATATCAATTATCCTTAAACCATAACCACTATCGGCAACATAAGCGTAATTCCCTGAAACGGAAACACCATAAGCATAACCCGGGGTATTATAAAAACCAACCTCTGACGGCGCGGCAGGATTTGAAATATCAATTATCCTCAAACCGAAATGATAATCAGCAACATAAGCGTAAACCCCTGAAACAAAAACACCACGAGCATAACCCGAAGTATCATAATAACCAACCTCCGACGGTGAGGCCGGATTTGAAATATCAATTATCCTCAAACCGGAATCCCAATCAGCGACATAAGCGTATCCCTCTGAAACATAAATACCATAAGCAGAACCCGGGGTATCATAAAAACCAACCTCTGACGGCGAAGACGGATTTAATACATTTATTATCCTCAAACCGGAATCTCTATCAGCAACGTAAGCGTAAGTCCCTGAAACAAAAACACCATAAGCATAACCCGGAGTATCATAAAAACCTGTCTCCGACGGCGAGGCAGGATTTAAAATATCAATTATCCTTAAACCGGAATTACTGCCGGCAACATAAGCGTAATTCCCTGAAATATAAACACCATAAGCAGAACCCGGGTCATAATAACTGGTCTCCGACGGTGAGGACGGATTTGAGATATCAATTATCCCTAAACCACAACTGCCATCGGCAACATAAGCGTAATTCCCCGAAACAGAAACACCGTAAGCGTAACCCGGGGTATCATAATAACCTGTTTCTGTTGGTGAGGCAGGAGTAGTTATGTTTATTATCCTTAAACCGGACCTGTAATCGGCAACATAAGCGTACCCCCCTGAAACATAAACGCCGTAAGCAGAACCTGAAGTATTGTAATAACCTGTCTGCGACGGCGAGGCCGGAGTTGAAATATTTATTATTCTTAAACCGGAACCACTATCAGCAACATAAGCGTACCCCCCTGAAACATAAACACCATAAGCATAACCCGGAGTATTATAATAACCTGTCTCTGACGGCGATGCCGGAGTTGAAATATCAATTATCCTCAAACCGGAATCATAATCGGCAACATAAGCGTACCCCCCTGAAACATAAACCCCGCGAGCAGAACCCTGTGTTTCATAATAACCTGTCTCTGACGGCGAGGCAGGAGTTGAAATATCAATTACCCTTAAACCGGAACTCGTATCGACAACGTAAGCGTAATCCCCTGAAACATAAACACCGCGGGCATAATCCGGAGTATCATAAAAACCTATCTCCGACGGCGCCGCCGGATTTGAAATATCAATTATCCTTAAACCGGAACTTCCGTCAGCAACAAAAGCGTATCCCCCTGAAACATAAACACCGCAAGCAGAACCCGGAGTATCATAATAACCTGTTTCCGACGGCGAGGACGGATTTGAAATATCAATTATCCTTAAACCGGAACCGCTATCAGCAACGTAAGCGTAATCCCCTGAAACATAAACACCATAAGCAGTGCCTGGAGTATCATAATAAGAGACCTCTTGAGGATTTGCCGGGTCCGAAATATCAACAATTGACAGCAGCCCTTCTGCGGCGACATAAGCGTAATTCCCGCTGACAGAAACATCCCGGGGTAAGCCGCCGGCAAGTTTCCCGATTAAGTTTACATTCTGTGAGTCAGCCCGAACAAAACTACAATCAAAACTGAAAATCAAAAACAGCGTAAGAAAAAAACTTTTAATTTTCACATGTAAATAACATATTCCCACATTCCTTTTAATTCCCTCTCCCCTTGCGGGAGAGGGTCGGGGTGAGGGGTGCGTAAATTTTCATCCCTTTTTGCGGTCGCCAGAGGCGAACATGTTTGTTTCATTTCTCGTTAACTTTTTGGGGCAGAGGTTGTTCAGGAAGCAGGTTTCGCAGGCGGGGTTTTTAGCTTTGCAGCTCTTCCGCCCGTGCTCTATGAGAAGATGAGAAATTCTCCCCCATGAATTTTTCGGGAAGATTTTCATCAGGTCACTTTCAATCTTTCCGGCGTTTTTTTCCTTCGTAAAGCCGAGCCGCTGAGCGAGCCGACCGACGTGCGTGTCGACGGTAATTCCGTAAATTTTTCCGAAAGCGTTATAAGTGACGACGTTTGCCGTCTTTCTCGCGACGCCTGGAAGTTTTAAAAGGTCATCCATCGTGCCGGGAACTTTACCTTTAAATTCTTTAATGAGCATTTTTGCGCTGCTTATTATATTTTTTGTCTTGTTTTTATAGAAGCCCGTTGAATGAATGTCTTTTTCAAAATTTTCCTGTTTCGCGTTTGCGAAACTTTTGACGCCCGGATATTTTTTGAAAAGTTTTTCCGTAACGATGTTCACTCTTTTATCGGTGCACTGCGCCGAAAGAATTGTCGCGACGAGAAGTTCCCACGGGTTCGCAAATTTCAGGGCGGTTTTTGCGGCGGGGTAATTGTCTTCAAGGAGTTTCAGAATTTTTTCCGTTCTTTTATTCTGCATTATTCATATTCTCCGGGGAAAAATAGGGTCACCTCTATTTTTTCTTGTTGTTAAAGAGGAAAAAAATAGAAGTGACCCATTTTTCTCTAATAACACTTTCATCAAAAATACCCTCATTATGAATAATGCAGGTTTATCCACATTTTATTATACAAAAATTACGTGCAAAATGGAGTGTCAAGCGAGAGCTTGACCGGAGAAGGCAAAACTTCCTCTCATGGCGTCCCGGCGTTTTGCACTCCTGAAGAAAGCAAAACTTTCGTTTTGCACTCCTTATCCCCGTTCTTTGTTTTTCCCTGTTTTTTTGCTATAAATTCACATAAAGATGAAACGGGGTTTGTTTATTACTTTTGAGGGTTCCGACGGCTGCGGCAAGTCAACGCAGGCGAAACTCCTTGCCGGGGCGCTGCGGAAGAAGGGTTACGACATCGTCAGGACGAGAGAGCCGGGCGGCTCTCTTTTTTCGGAGTATCTGAGAAAAATTATTCTGAATCCCAAATACAGGGTGAATCCGGTTGCGGAACTTTTTCTGTATGAGGCGTCCCGCGCCGGCCACACGGCGGAGGTTATTGTTCCCGCTCTCGGAAAAAACCGGATTGTAATCTGCGAGAGGTATTCGGACGCGACGGTCGCATACCAGGGCTACGGCCGGGGTCTGAATATGAAGGACTTGATGTTTGTGGACGGCGTGGCGACCGGCGGCAGCAAACCCGATGTGACGATTTTTATGAAACTTCCGGCGGGAAAATCCCTCGGGAGAATAAAAAGAAAGAAGGACCGTCTGGAACTGGAGAAGGACTCCTTCCACAGAAGAGTCGCGCGCGGCTACAGGGAGATATGCGCAAAGAACAGGGAAAGAATTCATGTCGTCAGAGCCGACGGGAGCGTCATTAAAGTTCACAGAAGGATACTCGGCATAATTGAGAAATGTTTGAAAAAACTAAAATTCCGGAAAACATAAAGAAAATTCTGACGGAAGAAATACGGAATAAACGCCTTCCGCACGCATACATTTTTGACGGGCCGGAGAAGGAAGTGAAAATTGCTGCTGCTGCGGAAATAGCGAAAATTCTTAACTGCGAAAACGGAACCGGCTGCGGCTGCTGTCCCGCCTGTCTTGAAATTTCAAACGGGCATCATCCCGACATTAAGGTCTATTCGTCGGAAACTTCCATAAAGATAGACGACATCCGCGAATTTATAAGATTTATGATTCTTTCAAGAATGACCGGAGCCTACAAAGTGGGCATAATAACCGAAGGAGAATTGCTGACCGAGGCTGCAGCCAACGCTCTTCTTAAAATTCTTGAGGAGCCGCCGGAAAATTCCTGCATAATAATTATAACGTCAAACCTGTACACCCTGCTTGCCACAATCCGTTCGCGGTGTCAGATTTTAAGATTTCCCCCGTTCTTGAGCGGTTACGAAAGAATTGAATATGACAGAAAATTCGTGCGGGAAAGTATTGACGATAAAACAAACGGGAAATTCGGCAGGTTATTTACCGCCCTCGACAGGTTTTTTGATGACCCTGAGAAGAGGGAAAAAACAGTCAATCTCGTAAAAGGTCTTCTCCTTGACGAAGCAGTAATGTTCAGGCAAAACCCTTCCGGCCTTCTGGCGGTGGACGTCGCATACCTTCTTCAGTGTCTGAATATGTTAAAAAAACAGAGAATCCCGAAAGTCGTTTACAAGAGGATGATTTTTAACGGCGTTCCCTCCTCCGCCGGACTGGTGAAATGATTATAACGGTAAAGGCGGTTCTTTTGAGGGACAGAAGTTTTTCCTCTTACGTGTGCGGCGAGGTCTCTCCGGCGGTTAATGACTATATTCTTGTGAAGACCGAATACGGGCAGGAGGCCGCTGTCTGCAAAACGCTCCCCGAAAGCCCTCCTGTGCTAAAACACCAGCTCCCGAATATAATAAGAAAATTAACGGGCGAGGATATGAAGCATCTGAAGGCGCTTGCGTTCGAGGAGGAAAAAGCGTTCCATGAGGTAAGAGAACTGGTTCAAAAATACTCGCTTCCGATGAAAATCTCAAAGGTCTGTTACACATTTGATAAGAGACGGGTTTTTGTTTATTATACCGCCTCATCCAGGGTCGATTTCAGAGCTCTTATAAAAGATATAAACACCGCTATCAGAATGCACGTGCAGATGGTTCAGGTGTCTTCTGCGGAATGCGCCAGAATTATAGGAGGTCTCGGTCCCTGCGGCCGGCCTTTTTGCTGCGCCATTTTCCAGAGAAGACATTCGAAACATACTTTTTCGTCAAAAACACTGGGGCCATGCGGGAAGGGCCTCTGCTGTTACTCTGCGCCGAATGAGTAATTTTTATGTGACGACGCCGGCTTACTACGCTAATGCCGCTCTCCACATAGGGCATGCTTATTCAACTATCGCCTGCGATGTTTTGAAAAGATGGCACGAATTATTCGGAAGGCCGGTCTTTTTTCTTACGGGGATGGACGAGCACGGCGAAAAAATTTCCGGGTCGGCTCAGGCGCGAGGCCTCGCGCCGCAGGAGTGGGTTGACCGTTTGGCGTCGGAGGCGAAAGAACTCTGGAAGTTTCTTGAAATTTCGTATGATGATTTTATCAGAACCACCGAAGACAGGCACACGAAGACGGTTGAGTTTATCTTCAGCAAACTTCTTAAAACCGGCGACATTTACCCCGCGACTTACGAAGGGCCATACTGCGTTATCTGCGAATCGTTTTTCTCTGAATTGCAGGTTAAGGATGCGGGCGGTAATTGTCCTGAATGCGGGAGACCTATTTCCGAAGTTAAATGTGAAAACGCATATTTCTTCCGCCTGTCCCGGTATGAAAAAAAACTTCTTAAATACTACGAAGAAAATCCGGATTTTCTCACCCCCCCTGATAAAGCCAACAAGACCATAGATACGGTTTCAAGGGGTCTCAGGGATTTGTGCGTGACGAGAGCTACCGTAAAATGGGGAATACCCGTTCCGGAAGATAAGAGCAAAACCATTTATGTGTGGTTTGACGCGCTTATAAATTATATTTCCGCGGTAGGATACTCTTGCGACGAAGAAAAGTTTAATGCGTACTGGCCCGCCGATGTCCACATCGTCGGGAAGGAAATTTATTATTTTCACACGGTCGTCTGGCCCGCAATGCTCATGGCATGCGGTTTGAAACTTCCCGGAAGGGTTTTCGGCCACGGCTGGTGGACCGTTAAAAGCGGCAAGATGTCAAAGTCGAAAGGGAATATCATAACGCCGTATGAAATATGCAAAACATTTCCGGCTGATGTTTTGAGATTTTTCCTCCTGCGGGAAATGCCTTTCGGTTCGGACGGGGCTTTTTCTCTGAAACGCCTGGAGGCCAGGTATTCGGCCGACCTGGCGAATTCGCTCGGGAATCTTTTTCAGCGGGTTGAAGTTATGCTTAAAAAATTCTCCGCATCCTCAACGCCCGAAAATTGTTCTCTGAACGAGACGCTTGCCGGGAAAGAAAAAGAAGTCCTTGAAAAAGCGAAGGGTTTTATGGACGGGATTAAATTTTACGAAACATTGAATGTGATATGGGAACTGATAGACGATGCCAACAAGTTTATCGAGCAGAAAAAGCCGTGGGCGCTCGCGAAAGAAAAATCAAAAGAATTAAATGACGTGCTCTTTTCGCTTGTTGACGTTATGGGGTTTATCACTGAAATTCTTTCGCCGTTTATGCCCGCAAAGTGCGGAGAAATGGCCGAGCACCTCGGTATCGTAATTTCAGCGCCTGAAATCGGGAAATTTCCGAAAAATCATAAAATCCCCGGCGGAAAAATCCTTTTCCCGAACATGGAGATGGTTGGGGACAGGTCTGAACTGTCCCCTTCCTTATAAAAAATGATAAATTTTAAAGAATTTGAGGAAGCGGGCAGGGCTCTTTTTGAGGAGGGAATCATTCATTCTACATCCGGAAATTTCAGCCGGAGGGACGGCGACGTTTTTTACATAACGGCTCACGATTGTCTTCTCGGAAACATCAGGCCCGAAAACATCATAAGGGTAAACGTTTCGAATAAAAAACTTGACAGAGGAACTTCCGTCGAGGTCGATGTCCACAGGTCAATTTATAATGCAACGGAATATCTTGCGGTTGTGCACGCCCATCCCGTTTTCGCGACGGTTCTCTCTTTTGGCGAAGATATTATAAAACCGGCCGACGCGGAAGGATTTTTTTATCTTCCGGCGGTTCCCGTCCTCGACGTCGTTGACACAATCGGTTCGGAGGGAGCGGTTCTGAAAATCCCGCCCGCCTTAAAAAAGTTTCCCGCCTGCATCGTGAGAAGTCACGGTTCCTGGGTTGCGGGCAAGTCGCTTTCCGACTGCTACAAAATGACTTCCGTTCTTGAAAGCGCCTGCAAGATTTTATACTATAAGAAAATACTGGAAAAAATACCGAATGGAGGGAAAATATGAGAAATCCTGTGATTGTTCTTGCCGTGATTGCGATAATTTTCGGAGTGTTCAACATCGTTCTGTGGCTCATCATCGTAAAAGGGAGTAAAGAAACCTCATCTCCGTCGGATGATTTGCAGAATCTGGTGTCCGCCTCCGAAAAACGGCTGACGGATACCCTTACGAGGTTGCTGACCGCTACAGCCCGGCCGGGTGCTGCCGACGCCAAAAAAATTGCCGCCGAGGTCGCCTCAGCGCTTAAAATCAGCGAGGTGAGGGGAATGAAAGAAGCCGTTGAGGATATTCCCCATAAACTTGATGAGATTTTACAGGGGTTAAAAAATGTAACGGAGGAACTTGATAAACAGAGAAATTTTATCGAGGCGCTGGACGGCCACATCGTTGAAAGCGAAAGACGGGGCTGAGGAGAAAAGTATGACCAAAGCAAAAGTTTTCGGAACGGCAAAAAAAGTCCTTTTCGGGATGATTATAACGGTTAATGTGGCGCTTGTCGGGGTTTCCGTCTGGATTTTGGCTTCTTCCACCGGGCGGACCAGCGAACCTCTCATGCCTGGTGAAAAAGCCGCCCCGGGCGAAGTTTACGGGGAAAAAATCAGGAAAGAAAAAAATGCGGCGTATATTTCGCTGAACACCCGTCCGGCGGGCGCCAAGGTTTTCATAAACGGATATTTTAAGGCAAGAACTCCGGCGGATATAAAAATTGCTTCCGTTACGGAAGTCCCGAGGCAGTACTCAATCAATCTGGTATTGCCCGGTTATCAGAGCTGGGCAAAAAATGTTGTTCTTACAAGAGGAAAAACAAAAGAGTTTTCGGTAAAACTTGCCAAAAAGTAATACATGCGAACGGTTTTCTCCGTCCTTGCCGTTTCAGGCATTCTGGGTTTTATAGCGCCCTGCAGAGTTTTTTCATACAGCATACTCATTGACGCATCCTGCGCCTCGCCGGAGCAGATTCCGGGCTGCATTAATTTCATTGTCGAAACGAGAGACAGCCCTTACAGCATTGTTCTTCCTGACGGGATGGAGCCGTGGGAGGAAAAAATCGTTCACGCTCTCGGTGAGAAATCGAATTATAGAATTGTTTGTAAGATGAAACCGCAGATATGGCTGAGGGGGGTGGAAACGCTCGGGGTTTCCGACGTCGACGATATTTTTATAAAAACGGGGCGAAGGTTTTCGAAGGTCTCAGGGGCTCCGCCCGGGGAAATTTTTATCGGACCTCAAACGGTAGACGAAGAAACGGCAGTAAGAATTAAGAGGCACGGCGTTGAAACGGTTTACTGCGCCGCTGCGGCCGGAAATTCGGGATGCAGCGTGTCCGGATTGAATGTTGCCTCGTGCCGCCGCGTGGATAATCCGGAGTCCGCCTTCGGGAATATTCTTTACGACAAGACGGATTCATTTGACGAACTGGAAAAATTCCTGAAAGCAAATCCTCCGGTTCCCTTCGATTTTTCAACCCCGTCTTCCACGGAACCCGTAAAGGGGATTGTTTTGGACAGTGTGAATTTAAAACTGTGGGAACTCTTCGGGAACTCGCGCAGGGCTCTTGATAATTATAAGAACTCGGGGAGCGCCGAGGGTGAAAAACTCTCCGCCGCTCTTGAGATTGTGTATTCCATCGAAGATGTTTCCAACTGGAAGGACAATGTCAATACCGGCAGGATTTTCCACAGCATTTCGGATATCTATAATCTGATAGGGACAAATCCTCCGTATGAATTCGGAAGCATTTCGGATATTTTTTTTGACGACTTGAAAGAACTTCCGGTGAGTGTTGAGGTCCCCGGGTTTGAATATTCAATCGGCGAAAAAGACGGATTCCTGCATATAGCCGGTTTTTTTGAGACGGCATTTTCAACTTCGATCCCCTTGGAAATTTACTGGTGGAATCCGGCAATGATTTTTTCCGCGCGGGAAGGTATTTCCGGCGATGCCCTGAGCAGCCCCGTAAACTTCTGTCTTTTTCTCACGGACAAATGTTATTTTTATTCTTCATCAAGGGACGGCTGGCAGCGACTCTGGAGCGTGTTCGACGTGGAGAGAAGTTCAAAAACATTTTTAATCAAAGTTCCCCTCTCGTATTTTCAGCTCGCGAAAAAAAGCAGCGTGTCGTTTCTTATGAAGTTTGACGATTATTTAACGGGGCCTCTTGCGGTTTCGCTCCCGGAGAGTTACATTTACAAGAAATGGCTTGATATGGTGGGGGATGCCAAAGGCCCGGGGTGGTATGAAATGCCCGTCGATGTGCCGTCGGGTATGGGGGACATAATGTCCGTTTCAGCGTGGGAAAATTCAAGCAGGTCCTTTTTCCAGTTTTACTTTGCAGGACCTCTCTGGGACGAAAAATGGTCCGCTGGTTTTGATCTTTACATTGATATAAACGGCATAAAAAAAAGAGGGAACGGCGCCTGCAGGCAGGGCCTGAACTGCTGGGTTTCCGAAAATGCGTTCTGGGAGTTCTGTCTGTCGGTCAGCCCCTCCGGCGCTGTTCTTTCAGAAAGCGGGAAAAAAACAGACGTTTCCCTGAAGTTTGATTCTTCAAAAAGAATTGCGACCGTTGAACTTGATAAAGATGTCTTCGCCGGCGGCCTGCAGAAGTGCCAGTTTACCTTCTGCAGTTATCTTCTCGATGCGAATGACATTCTGGAAGTTAAAGAAGTCCTGGACGAGGGGCATCCCGGGGGAGGGAAGCCGTCTCTTAAGTCGCCGAATGTTCTTGACATAATTGCGGGGAGCTCCTTGCAGCAGAAGCAGGTTTTAGGCGATTATTTGACGAAGCGCGGCGTTCAGATCCCGGCCCTGCCATAGTTGGGGACAGGTCTTGAAAAGCCCTGTCCCCTTCCTTAAAGGGGGAAAGTTATGAAAAGATTAAACCTGCCGGTTGCGCTTATTTTTGATGAGTAAAAACAAAAAAAAAGTTAAGGGTGCGGTTCCAGTGAAAGAGGAAAAAATATACAATATTTTTATTTTTGTTCTTTTTGCGCTTTTCTTTTTGAGCACCGCTTTTCTCATAGACGTAAAGCACTACCGGCTGAAACTCATTGCAATGGAAATCGGCGCGCTGACATTTATTGTCGTCTTTTTAATGACCTCTGTTTTCAAAAAAATGGTTCTGTGGAAAAAGAGCCCCCTTGACCTGTGGGTCGCCCTTTTCTTCGGCTATGTTCTGATTAGATACCTGACGTTTTCGGATAAAAATGTTGCGAGAATGGAAATGGAAAAAAACTTTTTATGCTTTGGATTATTCTTTGGAATCAGCCAGAATATCTTAAAGCAGCAGGTTAAGAAAATTCTAAAAATCTTTGCGATATCGGCAATTTTAGTTGCAATATATGGCCTCTGGCAGAATTTCGGGACTCCTGTTTGGGTGTTCAATGTTCCGCACATTTCCCCGCCTTACGCAACGTTCGGAAACCAGAATTTTTTCGCGGCGTACCTTGTTATAGCGCTCCCCATGGCGTTTCTTTTTTTAAAAGAAAAGAATGGTTACTTAAAGTTTATCGGCTTTGCCGGAGTGCTCATTTTTGCGCTTGGTTTATATTACGCGGGAAGCCGGGGAGGGATTCTGGCGGCATTTGCGGGTGTAATGGTTTTCCTGCTCGCAAAGTACGGGAAGAGAATAAAATATCTGAAAATAATACTGGTTCTGGTTTTATTGTGCGCGCTTGCGGCGGGATATCTTAAGCGTTCATTCTGGCTGCGCGATACCCATCGTAAACTGATATGGCAGGATACGATAAGAATGGCTCTGAAGAATCCTTTTGGCGTCGGCCCGGGGGCTTTTGCCTCAAGTTTCCCCGATTATGCTTCGGACAAACTCAAGAAAGTTTATCCCCAGAATAAGTTTATCGTCAATTTTGCCCACAACGAATATCTTGAAATTTTTTCGGAACTCGGCTTGCCGGGTTTGTTTCTTTTTCTGATGATTATTGTTACTTTTTTCAGGAAATCAAAAAATCCCTATCTTCTGGCATCTGCCGCCGGCATTCTCGTTCACAACATTTTTTCGGTGAACATGCGGTTTATAATTTCGGCGGGCTTCCTTTATTTTATTTTCGCCGTTTTCAGAGCGGAGAACTCTGAAGACCGCAGAATAAATTTGGAGGGCTCGGCGCCGGTTATTCCGTTTGTTCTGGCTGCGGCATTAACCGTTTTTTTTGTTCCGCAGATTTTCAAGCCCATAAAAGCCCTTAAAATCACCTCGTCCGAGCCGGATTTTTTCGAGGACGTGAAAGCGGAGGAAATAAAAAAACTTGAAAACAAATTGAGCGCAAATCCGAAGGACTACGATACCCTTTACCGTATCGGGTGGTTTTACGCAAAGAAAAAAAACTTCAGGACGGCTGTTGACTATTTTATGAAGGCGTCGGAAGTCAGGCCGACGCCGGGCCTGTGGAACAACATCGGCAATATTTTCTTTGAAACGGGCGACCGTCCGCGGGCGATTCAGGCTTATAAGAATGCTCTTTCCATGAATCCGGAACTGATTGACGCCCATTTCAATCTCGGTTACACATATTTTTACGAGGGGCGCCTGGGCGAGTCGGCCGCCTGTTTCAACGAGGTTCTGAAGCGCGACAAAAATAACGCGAAGGCGATTGTGATGCTCGAGAAGATGAAAGAATAATCCATAAGAAAATGGAAAATAAAAATTTAGCCGAAAGGATTTTAGAAGCAAATTGCATCCTCCCCGCCGATGTGCTGTTCTTTCTGAAAAAAGCAAAAAGAACGGAGACGTCAAAAAAAGGAAAAAAGTTCCTTGAAATGGTTTTTGAAAACATTGCGGTTGCGGGAGAAAAAAAATTCCCCCTCTGCCAGGATACGGGGATTGTTTCCTTTTATGTTCCGCACAAATACGGCGGGGAATTTTTGAGGCGGCAGACCTTTCTCGCCTATAAAGAGTTGAGAAATTCGCAGGTCGACAGACCTTTCGACGGGAAAGTTGATAAAAGAAATCTCCCCGATATACATTATTCCGACGGTTCAGGTAAAGGAAAGTTTATTGTCAGGGGCGGCGGTTCTTTGAACTGCACCGCATTGATTATGGCGAATCCGTCTTCCACAGGGGATGAAATCATCCGCCTTGTTGCGGACAGTGTTGCGGAAAAAGCCCCGTATTGCTGTCCGCCCGTCTTTGTCGGCATCGGTCTCGGCGGCACGCCGTCCGGCGCCCTGCTTTTAAGCGAGGAGATTCTGACACAGGATTTAAGGGGAAGAAGCACTAAGACGGAGAAAAAAATTCTAACCGAAATAAATAAAAGCGGCATCGGACCCGGCGGATGGGGAGGGAAAAACACCGCTCTCTGCGTTAAAATAAAGGAACTTCCGTCTCACATGGCAACCCTGTCCGTGGGTATAACGATTTCCTGCTGGTGCCTGCGGAAAGGAAACGTATATGGATAACGAATTAGAACAGTTAAGGGAAGAGAAAGAGCGTTTGAGGATGCTTCTTGATTTCGGCCACAAGGTCTCGACCGAGATACTGAATCTTGACGATCTGCTGAAACTGATAATGGCCGAGGCGAGACAGATTCTCAACGCCGACCGCTGCTCTGTTTTTATAATGGATTCCGACACGAAAACGCTATGGAGCAAAATCGCCGACGGGCTCGAGGACAAAGAAATCCGGCTCCCCGCGGGGAAGGGTATCATCGGCGCCGTCGCCGAGAGCGGAGAGATTCTTAACATAAAAGACGCTTATGGCGATGAGCGCTTTAACGCTGAGACGGATAGTAAGACCGGTTATAAAACAAGAACGGTTCTCGCTGCCCCTATGAAAAACAACAAAGGCGAGATAATCGGCGTTTTTCAGGTTCTTAACAAACAGGAATCCGTCTTTAACGAGGAAGATGAAAAAATTCTTTTACTCCTTGCGCGACAGGCGGGGGATGCCGTAGAGAACGCATTTCTCTACGAAGAGCAGAAAAAAATGTTCGAGAGTTTTATTGAAACGCTTTCGCATACGCTTGATAAGAGAGATGCCCTTACCGCGGGCCACTCGCTCAGGGTGACGTATTTTTCGCTGAAACTGGGCGAGAAACTTGCTCTCAGGCGTGATGAGATTGATCTTCTGAAATATTCGTCATGGATGCACGACCTCGGCAAGATCGGCGTGAGGGAGCACATTCTGGCAAAGATGGGAGCCCTCACGGACGAAGAATTCGAAAAAATGAAAATGCACACGAATTTCACGAAAGAAATTCTTGAAAGAATTTACTTCAAAAAAGAGTTCAGAGGGATTCCTCTGATTGCTTCTTCGCACCATGAGAATGTCGACGGTTCGGGTTATCCGGATAAACTGAGAGGAACAGCAGTTCCCTTTTTGGCGCGGATTATTGCCGTGTGCGACGTTTTCGACGCGATAACTTCAAAGAGACATTACAGGGAGCCGATGCCGGTAATGGGCGTCCTCCGGATTATTAAAGAGGGCACCGGGAAAAAATTCGACGAATCGTGCGTCGCCGCCTTTTTCAAAATAAATCTCTACGAGGTGCTTGCGGGAATCAATCTTGAAAAGGTCGATAATTTCTTTATTATCCCCGATGAGAAAAAACTGCTTGAAGAATATACCCTTGAGGATTTTTACAGGATTCTGAATGTGGATAATTTTACCGCTCCGCAGCATAAAATCGTCGAAACATTCGGGAAGTATTATGGAAGATAAAAACCTGCCGCCTGCAAAATATACGCCGGGTTTTGAAGAGGATATTTACCGCAGGTGGCGTGATAAAGGTTTTTTCCATTCGGAAATTTCAGGCAGAGATCCTTTTACCATCGTTATTCCTCCGCCGAACATCACCGGTTCCCTGCACATGGGGCACGCCCTCAACAACGTTCTTCAGGACATTCTCATAAGATACAACATCCTTTCGGGAAAAGGTGTCCGGTGGGTTCCCGGCACCGACCACGGCGGGATAGCGACGCAGAATGTCGTTGAAAAGGAACTGCGAAAAAGCGGGAAGGGAAAAAGAGACCTCGGCCGCGAAAAATTCCTCAGGTATATGAACGACTGGAAAGAAAAATACGGCGGCAGAATTTTGGAACAGTTAAAAATTCTGGGCTGCGCAGCCGACTGGAGCGTTTTACGTTTCACGATGGACGAGGTCTGTTCGCTTGCGGTGAAAGAAGCGTTTGTCCGTCTTTATGAGGAGGGCAAGATTTACAGGGGCTACCGGCTGATTAATTACTGCATCCGCTGTGAAACGTCCCTGTCGGATATTGAGGTCGAATACAGGGAGGAAAAGGGCAAACTCTGGTTCATAAAATACCCGTTTGCGGACGAGCCGGGAAACGGGATAACGGTGGCGACGACAAGACCCGAGACGATGCTGGGCGACACAGCCATAGCCGTAAATCCCGGTGACAGGCGTTATAAAAATTGCAGAGGAAAATTTCTGACGCTGCCGGTTGCAGGGAGGAGAATCCCCGTCGTTTACGACGAAAGGGTTGAAATGGATTTCGGCACGGGAGCCGTCAAGGTAACGCCCGCCCATGATTTTGCCGATTTTGAAATAGGGCATACTCACGGTCTTGTATCCGTAAAAGTCATTGACGAGAAAGGTCTTATGACCCGTGAAGCAGGGGACGCTTTCTTCGGTCTGACGAGAAACGAGGCGAGAGAAAAGGTCTGCCGGTTACTGGAAGAGCAGGGGTTTCTGGTCAAAACCGAAGAACTGGCTCATTCCGTTTCCGTGTGCTACCGGTGCGGCGAGCCGATTGAGCCGATGCTTTCTCTCCAGTGGTTTCTAAAAATGGAAGCCCTGGCGGTCCCGGCGATTGATGCCGCCCGAAGGTGTGAAATTAAGTTTTATCCCCGGAGGTGGCAGAAACCGTTTCTCAATTTTTTAGAGAATATTCACGACTGGTGTCTTTCAAGACAGATTTGGTGGGGACACAGATTGCCTGTCTACTACTGCCGAAGTGAAAAATGCAGCAAAATGAAAAAAGGGATAATTGTCAGCCGGGAAAAACCGGAGAAATGCCCTTTCTGCGGTTCAACCGGTATTGTTCAGGACGAGGATGTTCTTGACACGTGGTTTTCTTCGGCTCTGTGGCCGTTTGAGGTTTTCGGCTGGCCGGAAGAAACAGCCGAATTGAAGTATTATTACCCGACTTCCGTTCTGGTTACGGGACACGAGATCCTTTATCTGTGGGTCGCGAGAATGGTGATGATGGGTCTCAAATTCGCCGGTAAAATTCCCTTCAAAGACGTTTACATTCACGGCATTGTCAGAGATAAGCGCGGGAAAAAGATGAGTAAGTCGCTCGGGAACACCATTGACCCCCTTGACGTAACCGGCCGCTACGGCGTGGACAGTTTGAGATATACCGTAACAAAACAGGCGGTTGCCGGACACGACCTTTTTATTTCCGACGAGAATTTTGTTTCCTCCAGAAATTTTATGAACAAGATATGGAATGCCGCAAACGTTGTGCTGAAGTACGGGCTCGACCGTTCTGTTGATTTTAATGCCCTTCAGGGTATGAAATTTCCCGCAGACAGATGGATTCTTTCCGAATTTTCGGCTCTGCTTGCGGAAATTGACGCGGCATTTCTGAGTTACGACCTTTCAAAATACGCCCGTCTGATTTATGAATTTTTCTGGAGTAAATTCTGTGACTGGTGGCTTGAGATATTGAAACGGCGGGGGGATGATTCGAGCAGCGCTCTTGCGTATTATCTGTTCAGGAATGTGCTGGTTGTGATGCATCCCGTTATACCGTTTATAACCGAAAAAATTTACGGACGAGTCAGGTCGCGGACGGATCCCGAAAGCATCCTGAATTGCGCCTGGCCGCAACTGCGTTTTGAAGATAAAAACTCGTGCGCGGCGATGTCGGAAATCTTTACGCTCATTCAGGGGATAAGGAATATCCGCTCAAGAATGGATGTCCCGCCGTCGAGGCGGGTCCGCGCATGCATTGATACGGATGAGAATTTAAGAAATGTAATTTCTCAGGCGGAGTTTTTAATACTTCCTCTCGCAGGGGTCAAAGATATTGTTTTTGAATCAAAACGAATCCCGCAGTCGTCAAGTTTTGCTTCTTCCGCGTGGAAGTGTTCCGTTCCCCTTTCCGGGATTGTCGACATTGCCGCCGAGGCAAAAAAAATAAACGGCGAAATAACGGAAATAAATGTTCAGATTTCAAAACTTGAAAAACTTCTTGCGAATAAAAAGTTTATTAAAAATGCCGCCCCCGGTGTAGCCCTGCAGAAAAAAGAGTTACTGGAAACATTTACAGCCAAGAAAGAAAATCTTTTTATGTTTCTTAAATCGCTTGAGCAGGGATGACGCCGGCGAAATTTTTTTTAGCGGCTGTTTTGCTCCTTGCCTCAGCGGCCTTTGCCGTAACGGAAAAATGGAACAAAGGAAACTTTGAAATAATTTTCCAGTATCCGCCTCCGGCAAATGATTTTGAATCGTACAGGAGCGAAATTCTCAAAGGAAAACTGGTTTCTTTTTCAAATGTTCTTGAGGATATTTTAAGCCGAAAAAGTATTCCCCGCCTGCATATTATTGCAGGCCCGCCGGATAAATTCTTTTTTGACGAAAACAGAATGGAAATACACCTGCCGGTCAGTGACGATTTTAACATAGAAAACGGCATTTCGCTGATAACCCGTATTTTCAGGATTTCAGAGGACTCCTCGCTTTTAAAGGATTATTTCGGAACGCCCTGCAGGTTCAGGGACGGTTTTCTTTTCGGCTTCCAGCGGGCAGGGAAGTTCTATCTTTCTTTTGAGGACGGGGAAAAATTAAATCTGCTGCTGGAAGAGAATGAACCTTTTGATTCCGTCAAGGCGGTATCCGATTCCGTTATTATGTACCGCTCCGGCAATTCGCTGTGGGTTATAGACGTTAACAGGAAAAAAAACTTCTGCTATTTTTCCGCACCCGTAGGTTTCGGCGGCGCAACGTCAGGCGGTGTTCCCTTTATGAGTTCCTTCGACTGCGACGGGGAGAATGTTGCCGTTTGCGTCTGTTCCGGCGAGAAATCGCACATTATCCTCGGAAAAATCGGGCAGAGACCCGACATTTTTTTTCAGGACCTGCCGTACAAAATCGAAAAAATTTTTATAAACGGCGAGACAATCGCATTTTTCGCCACGCTCGATTCCGGGAAGAAAGTCGTGGGTATCGGGTCGCAGCGCCTTAAGAAAATTTCAAGAATTTATTCGTTCGGGAAGAATGTTCTGCCGCTTCTGAAATACAAGAAAGGCCTGCTTATTTTTTCGCCCGGCGCCAAAAAACTGGAATACATTGATGCTGACAGGTCTGTGCTTGTAACTTCTAAAATCAGGGTTAAAACCATACCTGCCGTCACGGGCGTAAAATATCTGGCGGCGCTCAGAAACGATTTTCTGCCCGAGGGTATTAAGAAAGACCTTTTAAGTAAATCATCGGAAAGAGTTCTTTTCCTGAAGGACGTCAATCACCTGAATTTTATTTTAAAAGATATCCGCAAAAAGGTTTTCTACTCGTTTCACCCGGTTTCGTCGGAGGAGTATTTTCTGCTTGAGGCAAAAAATTATCTCAGAAGTTTTTCCCGATGCGTCGTATCGGGTTTGCTGACGAAGGAGCAGCTTTTATTCAATAAACAAAACAGGAGGAGAAAAATTTCTCTCGGAATTTCGGGTTTTTTCATTGTTTTATTAACCGTTTTACAAGGAGCGAAAAATGTCAAGAAGAAAAAGGAAACCGTTTGAACTGAGGCCCGTTGAAATTATACCTGATTTTCAGGGAGTTCCCTCGGGCGTAACACTTGTTTCTTTCGGAAACACGAAGGTCATAACAAGCGTGGGCATGGACGATTTTGTTCCCCCTCATCTTAAAGGGACCGGAACGGGCTGGCTCAATGTGGAGTACTCCATTCTCCCGTACGCGACGGTTCCGAGAAACCGGCGGGAGAGAGCGAAAATTTCAGGAAGGACGCAGGAAATTCAGCGCCTGATAGGAAGGTGTCTGAGGTGCGCGGTTGATCTTTCTTCGATAGGGGAAAAGACGGTTAAGGTTGACTGCGATGTTCTTCAGGCGGACGGGGGCACGAGAACAGCGGCGGTTACCGGAGCTTTTGCGGCGCTTTATCTTTTTTTCAAGCGCATCGGGAGAGAGAGGAAGATTTTTAATTTTCCGGTCAGGGAGCACATCGCTGCGGTGAGCTGCGGGATTGTTGAGGGCGAAGTCCTGCTGGACCTTGATTACGAGGAGGATTACCTTGCATCAGCCGATATGAACGTTGCGGGGACGGGCGAAAGTTTTGCGGAAATTCAGGTAAGCGGCGAGGAAAAATTTTTCGACAGAGAGAAATTTCTGAAAATGCTTGATGCCGCATCCCTCGGAATAAAACAACTGATAGAAATTCAAAAAAAAGCAATTGCGGGCGCTCTGAAGGGTTAAAATATAGAAAAGGCCTGCGCTTTTTTGCGCTATACTTTTACTTTCAGAGGGAGTTCGGGGTGACCGCCGCCGAGTTTTTGCGAGATTTTTTTTATCTTCCTGAAAGATAACAGCGGGTTTTTTACGATTTTCTCTTCGGGTATCCTTAAAATTTTCCAGCCGAGATTCCGTAATTCCCTGTCTCGCCGTCGGTCTTTTAACCGCTGCTGTTTTCGGGAGTGCCAGCGGAAACCGTCGCACTCGACGTTCAGCCAGCCCTTCCTGCAGGGCAGGGCGAAGTCCATCCTGTAGATTTTCCTGTTTTTACGCCTGACCCTGAACTGCGGATAATAAGGGATTTTATTTTTCTTCAGGATGTCCGCCAGGATGTCTTCTATCGGGGGGATGTCAAAGAGCCGCCTGACGTCGGGGGAGCGGCGCAGTTTATGAAGAGACGTGAAACCGAAAGAAATTCTAACGCCTTTCCTGTTGGACGGCGCCCGGCGGAGTTTGAGTACCCTGCTCAAAACGAACTGCAGGTAGAGTTGTTCCGCCCGGATATGTTTTTTTTCTTCGGGCAGGAGTTCTTTTCTTTTTTTCAGCCGCCAGAACTTTACCCGTCCGTACAGTTCAATTTTCCTGCCGCTCTTCCCGAAATTTATCGGCTGGTAAAAGGCGAGGTATTTCGGCTTTCTCAGCGGCGCGTGTTTGAGAGGCACCCTGTACCATTTTTTGTTCAAAAGAAGTTCCCTGTCGCGTTTGGTTTTCAGGACGCAGACCAGAACCTCGGGCCGTTCCTTTTTCATTCCGTTGGAGATGGCGCCCTCAAAAGTTTTGACTGTCGCTCAAATGCTTCCCGTGCATTTTTCGTCAGCATCATAAAAATTTATAATTATTCGGGCAGTTTTGCGTTGGTTTCTTCAAGGAGTTTTTTTATTTCGTCCCTGACCGCCTTTTTTATTTCGTCCCTTTCGAGAAGCCGCTCCAAAGTTTTTTGAAGTTGTTTCAGAACGCTTTTTTTCGTTTCATTGCGTATGCCCAGAATTATTTCAATTGTTTTTTCCGTCGCAAGTTCCCCCAGCGCCCAGACGGCGCTCGCTCTCATCCATTTGTTATAACTCAAAAGCATGTTTTTCAGCGTTGCGGTTGCAAGTTTTTCATTGTGGTAATAAAGGGCTTTCGAGGCGTTTGCGCGAACCCTGTTGTTTGAATCATCCAGGTACGGGATGAGAAGGCTTGTCGCCGCAGTCGGGTCTTTTTCCTCTTGCAGCTCTTTTTCAATCAGTTCGATTCTTCTCGCTTTCTCCCTTACTATGGGGTCGATGTCCGTTATGACTTCGTGCGTTGATCTTCTGAAAAGCGGCGGCAGAGACGCCTTTAAAGAGCTGGTATTACTTAGTTCTTCGAGGATGTGCTTCTGATGTGCAAGAAGAGAATCTTCCCTCTTCGCTGCGAGGCGCTGCATGGATTTGTGCATAAAAAGAGCCGTTAGGAAACCGAGCAGAATGATGATAACGACGGCGCCGAAGACAATCCTGTTTAGTTTTTTCCTGTCTTCATCCTGTTGTCTGCTGAGAAGATTTATCAGTTCTCTTTTTTCTTTTTCGCTTTCTTTCAGGATTTTTCCTATCATTTCCATTCCGATGCTGTAATTTGCGGAAAACTTTTCCTTCTGGTCCTTAAATTCCGTAATAAGGCCTTTTACGTTTATTGCATCACCGTTTTTCAGGGCAGAGGTTTCTTTCATTGACATTCTGTCGCAGAGGGTAAGCATATTTTTTATCTGCTTGTTTTCCGGTTGTAATTTTTCCGCTTTGGCGAGGAACCCGCGCGCTATGCCGTATTTCCCCGCAAGAAAGTTTTCGGAGCCGTATTCCGTCAGAATCTTGGCGTAAAAGTCAGTTATTTCTTTGTTGTCGGGGGCAAGTTTTACTGCCTGCTCCAGCAGTTCTATGGTTTTTTCCTCATCTCCCCTTATGTAGGAGGCGCAGGCGGATTTAAAAAAATCAGCCGCTTCCTGCGCGTAGGAATTCTGGAACAGCAATAGAACAAAACAAAAAATAAAAAATTTCTTCATTTTTCTCCCCCCCCTGTTTCTTTGTAATTAATAAACGCTTTTAATCTGCGAAGAAGCCGGCTTATTTTAACATTTCCGGGCTCAATTTTCATTACATCTTCAAGAAACCCCTCGGCGCTTGCGTATTCACCGTCATTGATTGCCCTGTAAGCGTAACATTGGTTCTGGATGCTTAAGGCGGGTTTGTTTACAGGGTCTATTTCGAGAATCCTGCCGACGTCTTCGAGACAATCCTCGAATTTGGATTTCCCAATGTTCTTTCTCGCGGAAGCGAGAATCTCCCTGACTTTTTCCTCCTGTATTTTCTCATTGATTTTAATCTCAACTTCAAAAAGCATTTCGCGCTCTTTGCTGTCGGCGGGATTTAGCGCCGCTGCTTTTTTGAATTCGCTTCTTGCAAGCTGGTATTGACCGTTTAAGAAATATTCTATTGCCGAGTTCACCAGGTTGTCGTACAAACGTTTCGTGTCCTGTAAACTGCTCAGTTCTTCGTCAACTTTTTTTCTGCTTTCATAATAAAGTTTTGCCTCTTCGCCTCCCGCCGTATCAAAATAAAAGTTTACGCTTAAAAGGTGCTCCGTATCAAGCGTGTGCATAATCAGAGCGTAGTCAAAAGAGAAAGGGTCCGTTCTGACGCCGAAGCCCGCCGTTATCTCCCTGTAATTTACGCCCGCTCTCAGGTCGAGAAAAGGGGATACATTGAAGGAAAAGCCCGTCTTCCAGAGATAATTTTTGCAGTGTTCCTCAATAATTATGTCTGCGGCGGGAACAAGACGTCCAGAGAAAAAACCGGCGCTCAGACCGAAAATCAGATTGCGCGGATACTTTTCGGAAGAGTCCTTTAATTTGAATTCAGCAGGAACAACGTTTTGAACGACGGCGGAAAAATCAGCGCGCCTGAGATGCGCGATCAAACCCATATCCGCTCCTGCAGAACTTGACTTGTAGCCGGCCATGCTGCGGGTTAAAAATTTTGCGTTTAATCCGATGTCGAGGATGTTTCCTGCGGGATAGGCAAATGAAAAAATAATTGCCTGTTTTCTTTCCTGAAAACTCCCCGCGCTTTCCCTCAAAAGCGTCGTTTTTTCGGCTAAGCCCGATTCGTAACCCGCAACGCTTATTGCCGCAAACGATTCGCGCGGGAGAGAAAACGCGGGCCCGAATTTGTGGGCCGCCCCAGCGAAAAAATAGTTTCCCCCGTCGAAAAGCGGCCGGTAAAAGGTGCAGAGTTCGTCTTTTTTCAAACGGCAGACCGCTGCGGGATTTAAGTAAATTCCAGCCCCACGAGCGCTTCGAGCCGAGCCGGCCGAACCCATCGCGGCGTATGAGGCGTCGCCGGACAATTTGGAAAGCCACCATCCCGGAGCGCCTCCTGTTTCGCCCGCAGGCGAATATGAAAAAAGTTCCGCGGAAAATAATAAAACCGAAAAACAAAATAATAAAATTTTTTTCGCTGTCATTTCAAAACGCCTATGAGACGTTTCCTTTCAAAAATCCCGCCCGAGACGGGTTTTGCAGTTAACCTGAGAATATAAATTCCGGAGGATACCACCTGCGACTTTCCGTTTTTCCCGTCCCACGGGACGATGTTTGTTATTCCCGACGGGCTCCCCGAACTTCCGTCCAGACCCGGCGGTATGGAGAATTTTTTAACGAGTTCTCCGGCGGGGCTGAATATCTCGAATTCCATCTGCGCGTCTTCGGTCAAAACGTATTCTATTTCCGTCTCTTCGTTCGGCGGATTAAACGGGTTGGGATAATTCCTGACCTCGCTCACCGCGCCCGAAGTTGCGGCGTAACTCAAAAGCCGGAAATAACTCAGCCCTGCGGTCGTAACCGTAATTTGTTTTTTGTGCTTGTCAATTTGCTGGTTTTCTATGAATTCCCACCTGTTTTCCTGTCCGAGGCGGAAGACCCTGACTGTTGAGGGGGATATGACAGAAAGACCGGCGTAGGAAAAAATCAGCGTGAAAGTCATTGCCGATGAATCCAGAACCTCTCCCGTGACGGAGTCCTTCATCTCGATTTTATATGTTTTTCCGTCCAGAAGTTTCATTGCAGGCGACGCCGTCGCTCTTTCGTCCGCGGTTGCCGCCGAATCATAATTTGAAACTTCTTCCGCATCCAGGCAGGATGAGGATGGCATATCCGCCGAGTAAACCTTCACGGCTTCACCGTCGAAAATGAGTTCCGACCACCTGACGTAAAAAGAAAATGTCTCGCTGCTGTGCCGGACCTCGCCTGAAGAATCTTCCGCTTCCACCCTCCAGAAGTAGGTCGTAAAGTCATTCAGCGCCGTGATTGTGAATGATGCCGTAGAAATCCCGGGTATATCGTAAACAAGCGTTTCAGGATTTGTTGAAGTATAAACATACAGGCGCCAGAAAAGTTCGTCTCCGTAGGCGGTGTCGGGGTCCCCCGCCGATTCCCATTCGAAGGTAGGGGTAATGGCTGAAACGGTAGAGCCGTCTTCGGGTTCTATCAAAGAAAAATCGAGCGGAGGGCGGTTTGTGTTCCAGATGCTGAAGAGACCCGAAACCGTGGCCGAGGAAAGAATCCCGTCGGTCGCCACTATTCGTATGGAGTAATTTCCGCCATCGGGGTAACCGGCTGTGTTAAGAACAAATGAGGTCGTTCCTTCATGCAGGTTGTCCGCGAAACAGAATTTTTCCGCGATGGGTGTCTGGAGCGCTCCATCGGAAGAAATGTAAAGGTCGAAATAAACCCTGTCGAAAGAATCTCCGTCGGAAAAATTCCATTCGATTCCGGCGGCGCCGGTCTGGATGCTCCCTTCCGTCGGTTTTATGAGAGAGACGGAAGGCGGGGCGTCGTTATCGTTGATTGTGAAATTGCCCGTCTGGGAACTCACACCCTCAAGACCCCTGTTGTCTGTGGCGGATATTTTTAATCTGAAGGTGCTTCCGTTCCCCGCACTCGCGGCATCCCACTCCCACTGGCTTATGTCAACGCTGTTGAATTCTTTTATCATTTCAAAAGAAATTCCGCTGTTTTTTGACAGAAAAATCTTTACGTCGTGAAAAATGTCCTCGTGATTGGGGTCAGAAACGCTCCACTCGAATGTTATTGATTTTGAATAAACCTCGCTTCCCGCGGGTTGAGTTATTGTTACGGCGGGCGGCGCATTTGTCAGGAAGGAGACGATGTTTGAAAGTTCGGAAACGTTTCCGGCGCAGTCCTTTGATTCCAGGGCAAAAAAATAAGTTGTTCCTTCCGCAAGCCCCGATACGACAAAAGTTTCATAATTTCCCGGAGACAGAGGGTCCGCCGGCCCGGGAATCATATTTACCGCCGGCTCATCAGGTGAAATAAATCCGGAACTCGCAACATAGACCTTGTATTCCGAAATTATATTAAACGTGTAATCCACGGGACTCGTCCACCTGAGTTTCACCGCCCCGTTTTCGAAAGCCGGGGAGGCGTCCAGATTTTCCGTTTTAGCGGGACTCATCGTGTCGATAAAAATGTTTAGACCGTCCGACCAGCCGGATTCACAGTCATAATCGTCCTTTGCAAGCATCCGCCATTTCCACCTGCCGTGGCAGAGGCCCGTAACCGTTATTGTACAGGTGCTGATGCCGTCAATTGTAATGTCGGGCGAAGAGAAGTCAGTATTGTCGTCCAATTGAAGTTTGTAGGTGAGCGCGCTGCTGTCCGGGTCGTAGGCGTTGTTCCAGGAAAAGGTGCAGCTCGTGAGGTTCGTGTAAAATTCGTCCGGCGGATAAATCAATTCGGGCGTCGCCGGAAAAGAATTATTGTAGATTGAAAGCGCCGAAACTTCGGGTGTTTTTGTGTTGTCCGGTGTTATGAGTTCAATTCTCCATTTTACATATCTTTCGGAGGTGAAGCCTCCGATGTTGCTCTTCCAGATTGACCAGCTTGAGTTGTCGGGAGAGAAACTGAAAAAATAATTCACGGTTCCGGAATTCAGATTTTGCGAAGAAGAATACGAAAGATATTTTGCGAATTCCGCGCCCGTGTCGTATCCTGCGGACTCGCCGTAGGCGTGCGTCTCATAGTTTGTCCTGAAAAGAACGTCGGCTGCGCCCGAGAGAACGGAGGAATAAACATCGGGAAAACCTTCCGCGCCAGCGGAAAAACAGGCGGAAGATAGTTTCAAGTACTGATTTTCAAAGGGAATTGCGGCGCTGAAGAAAGTGAAATTTTCAGGGCAGGCAACGGAAACCCTGTAGTGCGAGGATGTTGAAACATTGACCGGCGGAATGACCGCCCATGACCAGCCGGCGGAGTCGCTGACGGCGGCCGTGGACAGACAGACACCCTCATCACTCCACAGATGCACGGTTGTGTTCTTTGAATTTGACAGGAGCGAGTACCGCCCGAGCGCAATAATCTGTCCCGCTTCTTTTACGGAAAATGTCCAGCCCCTCTCCGAAGTTCCCGTAACGGTGTAGGTTGAGGTCTCGTTTTCAAGAATTTTTGAAATGCTCCTCTGAAGCCGCAGAACACCGTCCGAAGTATTCCATTCGGCGTTTGTGCCGGAGGGGTCTTTATAAAAATTATCAAGAAAGTTTTCGCTGACATTCGTTGAGTAGGAATATGTAAGCGCGCCGGCGAAAAACAAAAGACAGATAATTCTCTTCTTCATGTTCCTGCTGACATCTTACAAATTTATGGGAACTTTTCACAGGTTTTTTGCGGATGTTGTGTTTCGTTTGGAAAAATGTTAGATTCTTTTATGCTGATTGAACCTTTTTCATACGACAGGGACATTCAGCCGGACTATCTTAAAAATCTGACTCTTGAAAATGCCTACGAACATTCCTGCTACTTTACAAACAGAGACGGTTTGATTATTACGGTTCTGCAGTATCCGAACCGGATTGTTCCTTACGGGCTCGTGTGCGGCGAAAGCGAATTTGAAATTTTGCGGAATCAGAAACACATGTCTCTCGTAATAACAGGTGGCAGGGCAGTGTCGCTGACCCTCCCCGGCGAAGTGAACATCCCGGCGTCCTCCGCGGGCAGGGTCATTGAAATGTGGGAAAGGTGTTATGATGACTTCAAGGAATTTCTGAATTCGGCGATAACGAACGGGGAATTCGGGAAACTTGTCGGCCTCGGCTCCGGTCTTACGCCCGCCGGCGATGATTTTCTCGTGGGTTACATTGCGTCCAGAGAAGTTCTCGGAAAAAAAATTCCCTTTGAGATTGACTGTTCAAGGACAACGAAATTGAGCGGGCATATCCTTTCAAACGCGTTGCGCGGAAAATTCTCGAGCGCCGTCATAGATTTTCTGAAAAGCGG
>JBDRMV010000060.1:0-7747 GCA_043811795.1 bacterium
AAACACAGACCGGTACGGACAGGTTTGCCAAAGAGCAGCTTGATTTTGAAACGCCTCTCAAAAGTGCAGGGAAACAGCTTGAGGAGATGAAAAAGGTTTCCGTAAGTTCAGGAACGGTGTCAATGATTGATGACCTCGCGAAGCAGTTCGGAGATTTTTTTGAAATTTACAGCGACACATCCGGGGCGGGGGTCAGCGCCGGCGAGAGTGAATTTCTTCTGGAAATATCCACTCAGCAGGTCAAAACTGCCGCCAAAACGGATGAGTTTGCGGAGAAACTTTATGAGTGGGCCCGCGGAAGCGCTCAGTTTCCCGGCGAGATTATTTCCGATATAAAAAACGCCCGCCGGCAGATGGAGAAATCGCATGAATTTCTGCTGTCGCTCGACCCGGGCCTCGCCGCTGCCGCGCAGGAAAAAGCGCTTTATTTTCTGAAAAAGTCAGCGGGACAGCTGAGTTCGTACGAACAGGTTCCGCAGTCGCCGTCGGGGTCTTCTTCCATCCCGTCCGCCCTGCCTTCTATGAAACAGGGCGGCGGCTCCGGCGGTTCAATCGGGTTTAACGAGCAGTCGTTTGAAATTCCGGAAAGCAGGCAGAGTTTTTTTGACGGTCTTTTGGAAGAACTGAATAAGGCAAAGAAGACCCCTAAACCGGAAAAGTACAGGGAACTTCTGGAAGATTACTACGACCAGCTCAGCAAGTAAACCCCGTTAGAAGTAGAACGCGAACAGCATTCGCGACTTCTAACGGGGTAAAGCTGCCGTGTGGAAGCCGTGGTCGTGGTTTTGACAATGTGGGGAATCTTTATGTATCATAACAAAAACATCCTGTTTTTACTGTAGGAAGGAGGATAAAAAAATGTATTGTCCAATTTGTGGAAGAAATGTTGCCGAAGGTGGGACATTAAAAAAATTTATTAAAATGACACCTAAAAAAAGACGAAGCAGTTTAGCAGCAATGAAGAAATGGTATCTAAAATTTCAAAAAGTTCATAGGGATCTTATGAAAAACACATAATCGTTTTTATAACAATAACTGAATCCATCTGTAAATAATAGATAAAAATAGATGAATAGGTTAAATTTTTCTTCTCTTTTTTATACTTGTATTGTATTTTCTACTATATTTTCACTTGGTTGTTCTGATTCAGCAAAAAGGATTTTTGATAAATCGGTAAAAACAAGTGATAAAAATATCAGAAAAGAATTAAGAAAAAAGATAATAAAATCGTACCCTGACTCTAAATATGGATATTTTTCGAAGGGATATATTTATTCTGGTGAAGAAAAGTTAGATGAATCAATAAAAGAATATACTAATGCTATAAAACTTGACCCTAAATTTAGGTTAGCATTCTTTAACCGTGGGCTTGTTTATTCTCAGTTAGAAGAACATCGAAAAGCAATTTCCGATTTTGATAAAGCAATAGAACTTGATCCAAAATTTACCGATGCCCACTCTTCTCGTGATCTTGCATATTCTATGTTAAAAGAATATGAGACCGTACTGCTATTTCCTGAGAAATACAAGGGAATGATATACATCCCAGCGGGTAATTTCACAATGGGTTCTGATTCGGGATACAGTGATAAAAAGCCTCCGCACAAAGTTTATCTTGACGCATATTATATTGATAAGTATGAAGTGACATTAGAACAGTATGATAAATTCTGCAATGCGACAGGGAGGAGCAAGCCGTCGGACAACGGATGGGGGAGAGGAAACATGCCTGTGATAAATGTTAGCTGGAATGACGCGAAAGCTTATGCCGACTGGTCGGGGAAGCGTCTTCCAACAGAAGCAGAATGGGAAAAGGCGGCACGCGCCGGTTCGACAGGAAAATATTGCTTTGGCGACAGTGGTTCAACTCTCGGAGAATATGCGTGGTATTGGAATAATTCAGGTGAGAAGACGCATCCCGTCGGGCAGAAGAAACCGAACAAATGGGGGATATATGACATGCACGGGAATGTGTGGGAGTGGTGCAGTGACTGGTATGATGAGGGCTATTATAAGAACAGTCCTTATAAGAACCCGAAGGGGTCAGGGAGCGGAAGTTCCCGCTCCCTGCGCGGCGGCTCGTGGATCAGCTTTCCGGGCGACTGCAGCTCGGCGCGCCGCTCATGGGGCTATTGTTCGTTCTTCAGCTTCGGTTTCCGGTGTGCGCTGAGTGGTGTCCCCTGATACATCCTTTCTTTTTTAATTAACGTAGTAAATGTATAAAACCATGTTTTATTGCTAAATCACGCAACGCCATTGAACCATATTCATAGGCATAACTATATACAAGCTCTGAAAATTCTTGAGCAACAAGAGCATAGGTATTTTGTGCATATCTCTGAAGTTTTTCAGCCTTGGATTATATAAAATAAAATCTATGGAGCAAAAAGAAATTTTCAGGTTTAACACGCCAAAACATATTTATTTCGGCGCAGGGTGTATCGGGATGATAAAGAAAGGCATTGTCGTAACAAGCCCGAGCGTTTATGAAAAATTTAAAAATACGGTTGAGAAGATTGACGGCGAGCCGATCGTCTTCAAACGTTTGTCGCCGACCGGCGAGCCGGATGAGGAAGACGTTCTAAAACTTGCGGAAAAGATAGGCGGGCGTCTTGAAAAACAGAAAGATTTGCCTGTTGTTTCGATAGGCGGGGGGTCCGTTATTGATGGAACAAAACTTGCCCTTCAGTTCGATGCCTGCGCGGAATTGACTTTTGAAAAACTTTATTCGCATGGCGCTGCCTGCGAGCCGCGGGTTAAATTGATTGCCGTTGAGACGACGAGCGGAACGGGAACGGGCGTAACAGCCGTTGCCGTCGTCATTGGAAAAGACAAGTTGAAAAGAGGTCTGTTCGGTTTGAATCTTATTCCCGACGAAGCGTATTACGATCCTGACATAACCGCTTCTGTGCCGGTTGCCGTTCTGGCGAATGCGGGGATGGATGCTCTCACCCATGCGGTTGAGTCGTATACCTCCAGAATTCACAATGTCGCCGCGGATACGGTATCGCTCAAGGCGGTGGAACTGCTCGGGAAAAATCTGCTGAATGCGTTTAATGGCGATGTCTCCGCCAGGGAGCAGGTCCACTACGGCAACATGCTTGCGGGGATGGGTTTTTCAAACGCCCGGCTCGGAATCTGCCACGCTCTCGCCCATCTGATAGGCGCGAGATTTAATGTTCCCCACGGGCTGATAAATGCGATGCTTCTTCCGCGAGTGGTTGACTTTAACTTAGAGGCGACGGACAGGTTCAAGGACGTCGCAGATGCGCTCGGCACTTCACGCGATAAACTTTCATTGTGGATTTCCGACCTGAACAAAAAAATGGGGATACAAGAGTCTCTTTCAGTCCTTGGCGGAGAATTCAAAAAAATGATTCCGCGGATAGCGGAAGAGGCGGCCGCCTCTTCGCTGATGCCGGCAAATCCGAGGGCCGCCGCCCCTTTCGAAATTCAGCAAATGCTTGAGAAGGCGTTTGGCGCCCCTATTTGAAAATATCGCGCGTCTCTCTGCACCAGAGGAGCAGGTCAAGATGTTCCGCGGGTATTTTTATCTTTCGGGAAAGGTTTAAAAATTTCCGCTCTACGGAAAGGTAATCTTTCGCGGATAAATGGCCGGGAATTTTTCTTATCACTTTTAAGGCGAGCAGATTTTTTAAAATGTGTCTGTCCAGAATTGCGAGTTCCGTTCCGCGTCCGATATTTCTCAGAAAATGACTTGCCTCCTTGAACCCGTAACCTCTTACGTTTTTTACAAGCCACCTCCGCAGGTTTTTAACATCTGTTTTTTTCTTCAGCAATGTTTTTAATTCCGGCAGAATTTTTCTGGCGCCGCATATGTAACCTGCTTTGTTATTCCGGAACCTGACGCCGCGGAGACATTCTGCGATTTTTTTTTGCCGCCTTTAAACAGAAGCCCTTTAGAACTTAACTCGCTGACTTTTTCCCAGCAGGTTCTGGCTTTTGACTGTGGAGTCAGCAGGCAATAGCAGAGTTCCGTAAACAGAATGCGGCTGTTTTTTGTCTTTTCTTTCCCCCTGAATTCACCGAGGCGTTTTAATATGCCGGGCTTAACCTTTTTGTAAAGGTTTCTGATTTGCGAAAGTTCAGTGGCAGATATTTTTTTACTCTTAATAATTTTCGCCGAGCAGTTCGTAGTATTCTTGCGGGTGAGCGCAGGCGGGGCATTTTTCGGGCGGCGCCTTTCCCTCGTGAACATATCCGCAGTTGAGGCATTTCCATTTTACGACTTTTTCTTTTTTGAAAACGGTTCCTTCTTTTATGTTTTTCAGCAGTTTCCTGAATCTTTTTTCGTGCTGCTCCTCTACCAGGGCGATTGCTTTGAACAGTTCGGCGATTTCATCAAAACCCTCCTCTTGCGCTGTCCTTCCGGCGCCCTTGTAAAGTTTTGTCCACTCCAGATGTTCGCCTTCGGCCGACGCCGAGAGATTGGCGGCAGTGTCGCCTATTACTCCTGCGGGGTAGGATGCCTGAATTTCGACATCGCCGCCGTTAAGCAGTTTGAAAAATTTTTTGGCATGTTCCTTTTCATTGTCAGCGGTTTCCTGAAAAATGTTTGAAATCTGGATGTAGCCGGCTTTTCTTGCCACGCTTGCGAAATAGGTGTACCTGTTTCTTGCCTGGGATTCTCCCGCGAACGATGTTAGAAGGTTCTTTTCCGTTTCAGAGCCTTTTAATTTTTTCATGTCTTCTCCTTTTTCACGAATTATTCTTCCACAACCCATGCACGTTACACAGCGCCCTCGCCGTCAGGTTTTCTGCATCGGCAAAGCAGAATTCGGCGGTTGGGCTGTCTCCCGGCCTGAGCCGTTTGCCTGCTGCAATTTCGCCGTTTTGAATGATTTGGATCAGTTCAATGTAGTGATTTTTTTCCATGGGGTGAAGAATAGAGCCGACTTTCACGGTTACGCTGCTTCCGGTTTTTTCCATGACGGGAACGTGTTTTTCTTTTCCTTCATCTGCGGCCGTTTTTTCTTCAAGCAGTTTCATCGGCTGACCGCAGCAAACCAGTTCTCCGCTTCCCGCCTCAATTACGGAAATCACATTGCCGCAAATCCCGCACTTAAAAATTTGATTTCTTTTTGCCATTCTTCCTCCTTATGGAAAGGGACAGGGCTTTTCAAGACCTGTCCCCAACTATCACCTGTATAAAAAACCTCAAAATAAGTCCTGCTGCATTATAAAAATATGTATAAAATATGTCAAAGGGCTTGACAAATCAGGCTTTTCGTTGTATAATCCGTTCAGAACGAATTGAACGATATGAAACATAAAGAAATAGAGCAGATGAGAAACGATATCGTGAGCGTGGCGGGTTTACTTTTCTCCCGTTTCAGTTTAAGTCCCATAGCGGGCGAGGTTTATGCGCTTCTTTATTTGAGCGCCGCCCCCGTTTCGCTGAATGACATGGTGAGGGAACTTAAAATCAGCAAGGGCTCCGCTTCAATGAACATCCGCGCGCTGGAGACATGGGGAGCCGTGCGGAAGGTGTGGGTGAATTCGGACAGGAAGGATTATTATGAAGCCGACCCCGATATTCTGAACATCGCCTTGAAAAGGTTCAAAGAAGGGATTTCAAAAAGGATGAATGAGATTTCCCCGAAAATTTCGGAAATCGATAAGAAAATTCAAGCGCTGAAAAAGAAAGACATTTCGGGGGAAATCCAGTTTTATGGAAGAAGATTTCAGGAAATAAAGCATATTCATTCACTTGCGGAGGACGTCATTAGAAATATTCCCGACAAATTTTCCGCGAAAAAACTGGCGCTTCTGAAAAAACTGCTTCAATTGGCGTAATGAAGAAAAAAGTTAAACCCTATCTCGCTGTTTTTTGCTTCTTTTAAGGAGGTGGCTGTGGTTGCAAGAAATAGATTTAATTTTGGCAGGAACTGGGAAAAATTTGTCAGACAAGTAGGTGAAGAAAGTATTAAAAAATCAATTAAATCACTGAGGAACAGTTTAAAATTAGAGACCTTGAGCGGAAAAACTTTTCTTGATGTAGGATGCGGCAGCGGCTTATTCTCTCTGGCGGCTATGCAGCTTAAGGCAGATAAGGTGGTTTCGTTTGATTATTCCGCAGAAAGTGTAAATGCCGCAATGACCTTAAAAAATGCATATTTCAAGGACAGCAAGAACTGGTTGATTATGCAGGGTTCTATTCTGGATAAACAATTCCTTTCAGAAATAGGAGGGTTTGATATTGTTTATTCTTGGGGCGTTCTGCACCATACGGGGGATATGCGGCAAGCGCTTAAAAATGTTATTCCCTTAATAAAAAGGAATGGGTTATTGTTTATAGCGATATACAATGACCAGGGCAGGGTAAGCCGAAGATGGAGAAAGGTAAAATGTTTTTACAATAAACTGCCTGACTTTCTGAAATTACCGTATGTTTCCTTCATTATGATTATTTTTGAATTCAAAAGTTTTATGGTTAGTTTACTTCGTGGAAGGTCTCCGTTTCCCAGATGGTTTCGAACAAAAGCGAGAGGGATGGACATATTTTATGACTGGGTGGATTGGGTCGGAGGGTATCCTTTCGAGGTGGCCAGCCCGGAGGAAATTTCCAATTTTTATTACGGCAGAGGATTTACACTGGAATATTTGAAAACCTGCGGCGGAGGTTCCGGCAATAATGAATTTATTTTTCGCAAAAATGAGTGATTATTCAGGCGGCGGATATGCGTAAAAACAGGATTCTCTTTGTTATCTATTCTATTTACGGGGGCGGCGCGGAGAGACAGATGCAGTATATTCTGAAATACATTGACAGGACGAAGTTTGAACCGCACCTTTTTGTTTTTCGCCTGTTCGGCGGCGAGAGCAAATTGGTTCCCCGGGATGTTCCTCTTTACGGGATAAGGGAAGGTCTGGTCCCGAGAACGTTTTTCGCAATTTTCTCACTCCGGAAACTTATTATGAAAATAAAGCCGGACAGGATTGTATCTTTTATGTATCCTGCAAATCTTGTTACTCTGTTTGTCGGATGGCTGCTGGGCAAAAAAGTTATAGTGGGCGAGAGAACACATCTTTCGGCGCATTTTAAAGAGTGTTCTTTCTCGTTCCTCTGGCGTCCGCTGGTTAAGTTTTTTTACGCAAAAGCGGGGAAAATAACCGCCGTGTCGGGGGAAGTGAAAAGTGACCTGGTGAGAAATTTTGGCCTTGCTCCTGAAAAAATTGAAGTGATAAGAAGCGGGGCGGACATTTTATGGATAAGAAAGAAAATGCTTGTGGAAGAGGCGTGTCCTTCCGGCTTCGTCTTTACCTGCGGGAACCTTCGCAGCGAAAAAAACCACGTCTTTCTGCTTGAAGCGATGGCGCAATTACAGGGTATTCCACTGGTGATTGCCGGCGGCGGAAGAGAAAAGGAAAGAAGATTTCTGGAGAAAAAAGCGAAAGAATTGGACGTGAATTTGACCCTGGCGGGTTTTAAGGAAAATCCGTATCCACTGTTCAGAAAAGCGAAAGTTTTTGTTCTGACCTCGCGTTACGAGGGCTTTCCTAATGTTGTGCTTGAGGCAATGGCCTGCGGTGTTCCCATTGCGGCGGTGGACTGCCCGGGCGGAATAAAGGAAATCATCACGCACGGCGAAACCGGCGTGCTGGTGCCCCCCGGAGATAAGGATGCTCTCGCGGCCGCAATTAAAAAAATTGTGAATGATGACGCTTTTTCGCGGCGTCTGGCGGAAAATGCGGAGGAACGCATCAGGGAATTTGACATCAGAAC
>JBDRMV010000061.1:0-14672 GCA_043811795.1 bacterium
AGCAATGTTCAGAATCATTTCTCTGGTATTTCCGGATTTTACAATCGGGACTCCATCTTCAGCTAAGCACCGAAGGTGTAATTTAATTGCTTCTCTTATGTTTTTTATGGCTTCTTTTTCTGTCTGCCCCTGAGAAACACAGCCTGGAAGTGACGGACAGATCGCCACAAACCAGCCGTCTTCATCTTTTTCCAATTTTATTTTTACATCCATAACGCACCTCCACGTATAATGTGTTTTTTATCAAATATTTACAAATACTTTGTGCACTTTCTAACCTGCATTATTCATCTCTGAAAAGTAGCGCGAGGCTTTATCCTCGCCTAAGACCTTTACCTAAAGGTAGGCTTCGCACTTGCGCAGCTGGTCGCACTACAGCAGAAGACAAACTCCGACGCATCCTGCGTCTTTACCCCGCAACTCAAACACAGACGAGTTCCGGGATTTTTGGGCGGGGAATTCCTGTTAAATTAAATTTATTTTTTTTGTTATTTAACCTCTATCGCATGCATCGTATCCACTTTTCCCTGCGTTGCCGTGATGTAAACGACTCCGGGAGCAAGGCATTGCACTGTAATTGTTTTTCCTTCCTCTGTTTGAAGAGCGCCGATTGCGGAATTGTCACTTTTCCAAGCCGGGTTGATGGCTCCGGGGCGCTGGATGGATGCCGACCGCTCATCATAACCTTCTGCTGTCAGCGTAACCGTTTGACCGACTGTTGCCTGCGACGGACCTTTAATTGCCAACTGCGCCACCCCTCCCGTAATGATTCCTCCGCCAACACCCGTTTTTCCTCTTGTTTTCTCGGCGAGCATCGCGCAGCCGGCAATCAAACCGACAGCCAAAAACAAACCGACCAGCCCGACAATCCTTTTTTTCATTTCCGCCTCCTATTACTTCCAACCTTTTCTACAAAATCCAAAGAGAATTTACAAGCAATTTTCACGTCTTTATTTATTCCTGCGGCAAGGCGTTCCTTTGTTTTAAACTTTTTCTGTTTTCTTATGAATTTTACGAACGAGACATTGAAATTCCTGCACCTGAAAATTTTCGGAGAATACCCCGGAAGAGCGTAAAGTTCAAAAACATTTTTCAGACCGAATGTCGGGGAAGAACCGACGTTGGCGAGAGCAAAAAAATCCCCGCTTGCGCATGTACTTTTTACAAAAAAAACCCCTTCCGGCAGGATTTTGTGCTTTTCCGGCTTGAGATTTATCGTCGGGAAACCGAGAGTCCCCGCAATGCCCAGACCTTTGATTTTTCTTCCCGAAACAGCGTAGCATCTGCCGAGCATTTTATTCGCCGTAGCAAGAGCGTTTTTTTTAAGGCATCCTTTAATCAAGGATGTGGAAATTTTTTTATTTTTCAGTTTCCCGGCCGGAATGACTTCAAAATTTATATTTTTCTCTTTTGTCCACTTCCGCAAACTGTTTATCGTTCCCCGCCGTCGGTGACCGAAGACAAAGTCATCCCCCGCAATAAGATTTTCTACGCCGTATTTCCTTACGAGGAATTTGTCCAAAAAATCATAAGCGGTCATTCTCCAGAATTTTTTTATATCAAGGTTTATAACTTCAACGCCGAAGGAACTTAAAATTTCCTTTCTTTCCTTCAAGTTGGTCAGGATTCTGTCCCCTTTCTTCGGGTTTCTGTAAAAAAGAAAAACGACGCGTTTTCCCCGCTTTTTCCGGAGTTCTTTCAAAATCCGGACGTGCCCCAGATGAACGCCGTCGTAAATTCCTACCGTTGCGGAAACCATTAATCGTGATTTGTCATATATTCGACAAAATCTTTTATTATTTTTTCTCTCGTCTCTGAAAATTTTCCTTTTATTGTACCGCCGCAGGCGAGATTGTGACCGCCGCCGCCGAATTTTTTGGCAAACGGCAGGATATTCTTTTTAACGGAACGGAAATTTATGCGCAGCGACCCGCCGGCGACTTCCCTTATGTAGCAGGACGCCTCCACCCCTTTGATATCTCTCGCAAAATTTATGAAGTCCTTCGTGTCTTCGCAGGTTGTCTTCGTCTTCCGGAACATTTCACAGGACGTGTACATCGCGGAGATTTTTCCGCCGATTATTTCAAGCGTTCCGAGAGTTGCGGACAGAAGACGCAGAGTTTCGGGTTTCTGACTCCCGTAAGACCTGTTATAGATTTTGACGGGCTCGGCGCCGGCTTCCATCATGCTTGCTGCTATGCGTAGCGACTCCTTCGTCGTGTTTTTCTGGCTGAATCTTCCGGTGTCGGTTATAATTCCCGTCAGCAGGCAAACCGCCTCCGTCTTCTGCACCGGCAGGCCCTGAATTTCAAAAAACCGGTAAACAATTTCCGACACGGATGATACTTCCGCATCGACGATATTAAAATCCGCATACATTTTATTGTCCGGATGATGGTCGATATTAACCGTGGTCAAGCCGGCAAGTTTCTCCCCGAAATCAAAACCGCTTCTGCCCGGCAGAAAACATTCCATAAAAATCAACGCATCTTTTTTGTTCAGGTCAATTTTATCCGCGCGTTTTATTCTTCCGGCATCAAGGAACTGAAGGTTGTCCGGTATTCTGTCCTTCTGATAGTTCGTCACCCTGACGCCCAGCCGTCTGAGAAACGATGCAAGAGCGAGAGAAGCGCCTATTGAATCCCCGTCGGCGCCCGTGTGTCCCACAATAACAACGTTTTTCCGGCGCATCAGCGCCTGAATTAATTCTTTTATTTCTTCGTCCATATTAAGGAAGTAAGGAAGGGGCCAGGGCTCAAGACCTGTCCCCAACTAATCACTCATATCAATAACCGAAAGCCACGATGCAAGATAAAAGCCGATAATAATCAAAAACCCCGAAAGCACAAAAGCCCAGGTCATCGGAATTATCGTCAGCAGCCACGCGCTGAAACCGAGTACAGCGCTCGTTATAAAAACCCTGAGAAGAACCTCTTTCTTTGAAAAACCGAGTTTCAGCATCCTGAGAGCAAAGTGATCTTTTGAACCGAGAAAAGGAGAAAGACCGCGCCGCGTCCTGTGAATCATAACAAACAGCAGGTCAAAAAGCGGAATTGCAAGAATCAGCATCGGCGCAAAAATACCGACAGGGTGAACCGCCGAGTATTTCGCCCCGAGAGAAATCGCGGCCATGATAAAACCCGTCGTCAAACTCCCAGCATCTCCCATAAAAACCTTTGCAGGAGGAAAATTGAAGAGAAGAAACCCGCCCGCAGCTCCGAACACGGCGAGGGCGGAAAAATTGACATAAATCTGTTCGGTGGGTAAAGACACCAAAAAGAAAAAAAGCCCGCTTGCAATCAGAACCGTTGCGGTCAGACCGTCCATAACATCAATAATGTTGAAGCCGTTGGTTATAGCGAGAATCCACAGGACGGAAAGAACATAATTCAAAAGAGGCACCTGAAAAATTTTTATCCCTATCCCGTACCGGAACAGAACCGATGCGGCGACAATCTGCACAAAAAATTTGATTTTGTAATCCAGGTCGTGGATGTCGTCAACAACTCCCATCACGAATATCACGGTTGACCCGATAACAATCCCGCGGAGCTGATAGAGGGTTCCCGTCGGAAAATGCGAAAGATACCTTATTAATGCAAGAGACAGAACAAAACCGGCAAAAACCGCCGCTCCGCCCAGGTACGGAACCGCCGACGTGTGTGTCTTTATTGAAGACGTCGGGAAATCCATAATGTTCAGTTTCCTCGCCGCGAGAATGCACAGCGGCATAAAAGCCGCGGAAACGGCAAATGAAATAACCAGCGTCACCAGGTAATACGGCACACACCCTCCTTTTGATAAAATGCAGTTTTTATTATATTATGAAATCTGTTAAAAAGCAAGGATGGAAGGGAACGGTTGATTTGCCGCAATCGGCAACGGTATTGTTGCAGATACGGCATTTTCACACTAAAATTATATTGGTCTGCATTATTCGTAATGAGGGTATTTTTGGTGAAAGCGGTATTAAAGAAAAATGGGAAGAAAAATCGGTCGCTTCTATTTTACAGGATGGGGTCAGCTCTATGGAAAATGGGTCGCTTCTATTTTTGGCAGAGAATACAAAGCAAAAATAGAGGCGACCCGATTTTCCATCAAAAATAGAACTGACCCCGTAAAATAGTAGAGGCGACCCGATTTTTCTCCGAAGAGAATATGAATAATGCAGGTTGGGGAATAAAATGAGAAATTTGATATAATGCGCAAAATGGCAAAAGTTATTAAAATTTTTCTTGCGGCGGCGCTCCTGCTGCCGGTCTCATTACATTCGGAAGACATTCAGTTTGATATGGATTCCTGGAAAAAGATGAGACAGCAGAAAGAAGAACGGATCTTTGAAGAAAAAACGGCGGAAGAAATTAAAGAAAAAGCGGCGGAGGAAACCGAAAAAAAAGAAGCGGCGCCGGAAAAGAAAGAACAGGAACCGCTGATACCGAAAGCAGAATTGTCTCTGGACCTGCCGGCGGATTCCAGGGGGGAACTGGCTGTTTCGGGCAGAAAAACAATCGACATGAAATTCGGGAAGATCTTTTACAAGGAATCCGACCCGAAAAAAAGAACGATAAGCGCCGGCGGGCTGGAGGGCTTCGCAATGGATATGGACCAGCAGCTGCAGATGAAAATAAAGGGCAAAGTCGGCAGAAAAATCGACGTGAACATCGATTACGACGACAAGCAGGGCGACCTCAACAGAAGGAATATCCAGATACAATACACCGGCGACCCCGACGAATTCGTGCAGAGAGTGCAGTTCGGCGACATCACACTATCTCTGCCGGGCACCGAATTTGTGGGTTATTCCGGCGTAGCGGGCCTCAATAAAAATCTTTTCGGTTTTATGGGTTCCGCAAAATACAAGGACCTGAACTTATACTTCGTGGGTTCGCAGACCAAAGGGAGAAACGAAGTGAAAAGATTCACGGGCGACACTGCCTTTAGAAAACCCAGCATAAATGACGCCGGTTACCAGTGCTGGAAATACTACAGAATTTATTTTTCGACCTCGCAGCTTCCCATTACAAAGGGCTCCGAAAAAATCTGGCTTGACGATAAGACCGACAATACCATAGAAGGCATCACCCAGGAAGGGATGTCCGTCACCGTATGGGGAGGCACCCAAACAATTCAGGGGGACTTCGACCAGTTGAAACCGGGAATTGATTATGTTATTGACTATTCCATAGGGGTCATAACTTTTTATAAAGCAATCGGGAAAAATTATGTAATCGCAGTGGACTGGGAAAACAAAGACGGCGAGTTGAAGAATCCCTACGGCAAAAAACATGTCTTAATAAAAAATGAAACCGAAACGCTCAAATACGAACTGAAAAACAGATATTTTCTGGGCGATACGAATATTATCAGGGACACGCTCGGTGAAAAATTTGTGGTAAAAATACTTGACATGGCCGGAAACGAAAAAGACGTAAACGGGATTTCTTACGTTAATTACTCTTCCGCAGGATTCACGGTCGATTACGACCTCGGAATAATCGAATTCGAAAGCGAAAGGCCTTTTGAAGAGGCGTTCGGATATTCCGACGTTTACGACCCCGCCAACCGCGGGACCAAACAGCACTTTTCAATTTATGTTGAATACAGGGTGAAGTTGAATGAATATTCTCTGCGGATGAACCTCGTAAAGGACTCGGAAAGGATTGTTCTGGACGGAAAAACCCTCGTCAAGGATACCGACTACATACTTGATTATTATTCGGGATGGATTACGTTTCTCAACACCGGCGAAATAAAAGACGATTCCACGATTGAAGCGACATACGAGTATTATCCCTTTATCGGAGGAATGGAACAAACGCTCGCAGGAACGCGGCTGGAGTACAAACCGCGGTCAAATTTTTTTGTGGGCGGGACCGTCCTGTACAATTTTTCGCCCGCGATGGGAACCATACCGAGCATCTACCAGACATCCCCGTCAAACCTGCTGCTCGATATGAACACCTCTCTTTCGGTAAATCCGAAAAAGTATTTTCCGTTCCGCATGACTTTCGCCGGCGAAATAGCGACAAGCAAGAATAACCCGAACCGGATGGGGAAAGCCGTCATTGAAAACATGGAGGGAGTAAAGCAGAAAGATTCTTATTCGACATACGAAGAAAACTGGCGGCCAGCGGCAATCGCAGATTCTTCCGCACGCGGACGGCTCCAGTGGAGCGAAGAAGAGGGCATAAAAATGATTACATTGAGACACGGAAAATATTACAACGACGATGACGAAACCACCGCTCTTTCAATGTCCTACTCGGCAATGCCCTCAACCGGCGAGGTGGCTATTATTTATTCAATCTCAAAGGTGGGGACCGACTACGGCAAAAAGAAGTTCCTTGAAGGTTACATCTGGGGAGGCGGCGGAAACGAAAAAGTTACAATTGAACTCGGGCAGTTCAAGGAGGACGCAGACGCCGACGGTCCGTTGGGTAAATTTGAAACCGAAGACATAAATGACGACGGCTTTTTGAATGAAGGAGAAGACATCGGCGTTCCGTTCAACCTGCCGGACGGCTCCACCTTCTGGTGGGGTATCGACAACGGCAGAATCGACACGGAGGACATTGACGGGGACGGAAACTTATATGACCGCGACAATGCGCTTCTTACAACGTCTCAATTTACTGATGAAAACGGCGGTCTCCACGATAAGATTGACTGGTCGGGGTGGAAGAAAATTTTCATTCCTCTGCCGATAGCAGAAGATACCACAGGCTATTGGCGTTCTATAAAGCAGATAAGAATAACAATCAAACGAGACGCCTTGAATGCGGGAACTATAAAATTTGCGGAATTCGGCGCCGTCGGCAACAAATGGGAGGAACCCTACGTTATTATAGACAATATGGCCGTCGGGGATGTGACCGATGAATTCGAGGTCTCCGCAATAAACAATGAAGATGATGATGATTACTTTCTCAAGTCCTTTCTCAAATCGCCTTATTACGACGATTTATATGAACCCGAAAGCGATGAAATAAGAGAGCAGGCGCTGAAAATCAAATATGATCTTCCCGCCAACGCAACAGCGTGGACTTATGCGGCATATTCCCTAATGAACCTCTCAATTTATAAAACGCTTAATTTCTTTATGTACGACAACTCTTTTCCTACTTACGGCAACTCTGCGGAAGGTGAGATTTTTATCAGGGTCGGCAACGACGAAAAAAATTATTACGAATACACTTCTACAAAAACATCCTCCGGATGGGCGATAACTTCCCTGTCTCTTGAAGACGAAAATTACGATAACGTGCCGGACGGGTTTAACAGACCTCCCGCAGGAAACGCGAATGTAAATAATATCACAAGGATTTACATCGGAGTGAGAAGCAGTTCCGCAGCCGCAGGAGAAATCTGGATAAACGATTTTTATGCGAGCGACGTAAAAAAGGAAATGGGCAGCGCAAAAAAAGCGCAGGCTTCGCTGGAACTTCCGGGCTGGACAAAAATAAACGGCTCATGGAGAAAAATAGACGCCGACTTTAAAAGTCTGACTTTTGACAGCGCAAACGACCAGACGCTATGGAACGCCGATATGAGCATCAACCGCCTGGGATGGTTCCCTGTTTCGGGAAGGGTTGAAAAATCCGTCGTGGAGACCCCGCGGGAAAATGTAAATCTTTCAGACGCTCCGATGGCGCAGTACCTGAGTTCGTGGGACGAAGGCAGAGTCGAGAAAAATCTCTACTCCGTCAACGGAGCCCTGAAAATAAGATATCTTCCGCAGGTCAGCGGCGCCTACACGCATTCCGTAACGTCATCCACTCTTCAGGGAAAAGTCGATACCGCCGACACTGTCAACGGCAGCGTTTCATATACCCTTCCCAATCTCATAATCCTTCCGAAATCCGTTTCGGGCAACTATTCAAAATCGGAAACAGCGACGGAATATGCCAAACAACTAAACCAGATAGACACAAAAAACGTCGCCGAAACATACTCCGGCAACGCAAGTTTCGCGCCGGTCAGGTTTTTCACTTTTAACGGGAACTACACGTTCGGACAGAACACCGCTGAAAAAACCCTTGCCGACGGTGACAAACTTGAAGCCCTGCTTCAAAAGCAAAACGTAAACGCAGGAGTGACAGGAAACCTTAACCTGTTGAAATGGCTGCCTTTGAATTTTAACTACAGCGCCGGAATTGACGAAAATTACCAGCAGCCGGGGTCAACGGACGCATGGGTAAACGAAGGGTTAAAACTTAAGGACATCAACAGAACCGCTTCGGCGGGAGTGAGCGCGCCTTTCAACTTCAGAAACATTTTCGATTTCGGACCGACGAACAACCTCTCATTTAGCTTTTCAACGAAAATAACCGACGCGGATATTTACAAAAATGTTGACAAAGACCTCTACGCGCTGAATAAATTTTTCCTGAGGGACAGCGACCTTAACCACAAGCCCCTGCAGGTTTCCACCTCGGCGGTTCTGTCTTCGTACTCGACCAGCAGAAACGATAACCTCACGGCGTCATATCAACCGTTCGCATTTCTCAACCTGACCGGCGGATGGACTCCTCTTAAAACAACGGACATCCAGCTGAACCACACGATGAATCTTTCCAGAAAAGAACAGACGGGGACTTTTTCCCAGTCGCAGACAAAAACATGGCCGGACGCGCGGCTCCGGATATCATCGCTCGAGCAGCTGCCGATTTTCGGCTCAGCATTCCAGAGCATGAACACGCTGCTTGAATTACAGCAAACAGAAACCATACAGAAGGACATCTCGCTCAACACCTCCGACAAATACGGCATTACACTGGGTTTCAACTGGAAAAAATACAATGTCTCGACCGGATACAGACTTACCCAAACGGAAAATATGAACCTCCAGCAGATTCCCGCCGTCCGTATCGGACTCGGAACAAACCAGTCATGGAATATGAGCGTAAATTTCGACCCATGGCAGAAATGGCACTCGAATTTCAGTTACTCGGGCGCGAAAAACCTGGGATATTCCACGGGAGATAAACTTTCAAGCGACGCCAGGAGCCATACCCTGACGAGTAAATTTTCTTCCGACAGCATGCATCTGCGCAAAAGCATTAGACTCCCCCTCTCATCCAAAAAAATCGAAATCGACCAGAATGTCCGGTACAACGTTGACTTTGCCGCAACGGCGAAAATGAGCAGTCTGGACGTGGACAAAACCAATTATCAGACCTACGCTACCAACTTTTCCATGGACTTTGATATGTCGTCGAATTTCAGGTGGCGTCTGGGAGCCGGGGCGCTGTACGCAAATTATGTCAAAAGGAAGAAAAACAATTATATCGCCGTAAACATAAACACAAGCCTTGAAATCAGGTTCTGATGTTCCGCTGCATAATAAATTTTATCTGGCCGCCGCACTGCGCGGGGTGCGGGGAACTTCTTCCGCTTCGCGCAAACCGGCTGATTTGCAACGACTGTCTCAAAAAACTCAAACAGACAGGCCCGTCTTTCGAAAATTACAGGAATTGCAAAATCATATGCTCCGCAAAATATGAAGGCGTCTGCAAAAACATAATTATTGAATTCAAATTCCGCTCATCAAGAACGATTGCGCATACGCTCGCGCAGATAATGACCGACGACCTGATAAAATACAGCGGAACTTTTGCTCCCGACCTCATCGTGCCGGTGCCGCTCCATCCCGGAAGAAAACAGGAACGCGGCTTCAACCAGTCGGAGTTAATTTCAAAATGGATTTCAAAAATTCTCAAGATTCCCTGCGAAAAGAACTTTCTGAAAAGAACAAGGAATACGCCGTCTCAGAAAGAATTCGGTAAAGGTGAGAGAATCAAAAATGTCGACGGCGCCTTCAAATCCGGAAACGCCGGGGGTAAAAACATCCTGTTGATTGACGACGTTTTAACCACGGGCGCAACAATGTTCGAATGCGCGAAAACACTGAAGAAAGCCGGCGCTAAAAAAGTCCTCGCGCTCGCCTTCGCAAAAGCATAAATGGGGTCAGTTCTATTTTTTCCATAGGTAACATATAAAAAAATCAGAGCTGACCCCATTCTTTCTTTTTCTTTTTCTGACCCCACTATAGGTTTTGCTTTTCTTGCAAAACCAGCCGAAATAATTTATTATTATCCATCACGGGGCGGTAGTTCAGTTGGTTAGAACGCTGGCCTGTCAAGCCAGAGGTCGCGAGTTCGAGTCTCGTTCGCCCCGCCATTTTCCCGTCTTTGTGTATACTGCAGGTCGGGTAATTTGACTTTACCGGCATAAAATTTTTATAATACTAAAATGAAAAAAACAATTGCCGAAATAAATAAAAAAATAAAACAGAAAAAAGCCGTCGTCCTCACCGCAGGGGAGATGATTGACTTCGTCAGGGCAAAAGGCGTTAAGAAAGCGGCTCAAACGGTTGACGTCGTTACGACGGGAACTTTCGGACCGATGTGCTCGTCGGGAATTTACTTCAATATTCCGGTCACGAAACCGAAGATAAAACTCGGAGGGGGGGAAGTAACCCTTAACAAAGTTCCTGCTTACGCGGCATACGCGGCGAGAGACGTTTTCCTGGGAGCCACCGCCCTTCCCCGCCATGAAAAGAACAAAAAAAGACCGATCCATTTTACTTACGGCGGCGCGAACGTAATAGAGGACTTCGTAAGCGGCAGGAAAGTTCTTCTGGAAGCGGCGGCTTACGGAACCGACTGCTATCCATCCACGGAGTTAAAAATAAAAATAACTCTCAACGACTTAAACGACGCCGTTTTCTTCAGCCCCAGAAACTGTTATCAGAACTACAACGTAGCGGTAAACTTGTCCGACAAACCGATTTACACATATATGGGCATTCTGAAACCGAAAATGGGAAACGCTTCCTACAGTTCGGCGGGAGAACTCTCGCCGCTCCTGAACGACCCTGAATTGAAAACCATCGGCATAGGCACAAAAATATTCCTCGGAGGGGGAACGGGTTTTGTCGCCTGGCACGGAACGCAGCACGCCACAAAAGTAAAAAGAAAAAACGGGATACCGAAAGAACCTGCGGCGACGCTCGCCCTGATAGGAGACCTGAAGAAAATGAGCCCGGAGTTTCTCCGGGCAGCATCATTAACGGGCTACGGGATTACACTGTCCGTCGGAGTGGGCGTCCCCATCCCCGTAACGGATGAAAAAATTGCATATTACACCTCAAGACAGGACAGGGATATTTTCGCCCCTGTTATTGATTATTCCCATGATTATCCCTACGGAAAGAAAAAAATCCTGGCTGAAGTGAGTTATGCGGCTCTGCGGAGCGGTAAAATCAAAATAGGGAAAAAGGAAGTAGCGACTTTCCCGTGGTCGAGTTATGCAATGGCGCGAAAAATTTCTTTCATTCTTAAGAAGAGAATTGAAAGCGGCAGGTTCCTCCTCGGCGAGCCGGTGCAGAAACTTCCGGGAGCGCTCTGATGGCAAAGAGAAGACTCGCCCTGAAATTTTCGCCGCAGATTGTCAATCAGCCGATTATTTCAACCGTGACCAAAAAATACGAAATATCTTTCAACATCCTCAAAGCGTCCATATCGCAGAACAAAGTCGGCGTAATGTTCCTTGAACTTGACGGAACCGGAAAGAACCTTGAACAGGCGGTTTCTTTTCTTAAAAAAAGCGGCGTTTCAATCCAGCGGCTCGGCGAAGACATAAAAAGAAACGAAAAAAAATGCACCGACTGCGGCGTCTGCATCGGTCTGTGCCCCACGGATGCGTTCTATTTCGATAAAGACAAAAAAATCGTATTTGATTCAAAGAAGTGCATCGCCTGCGAATTCTGCATAGAAAACTGCCCTTACGGGGCGATGAAATTAAAGTATTGATTGAAAACGCCGGGCATTTCTACAGAACTGACGCCCGTAGCAAAAATTCCTTCACGGTAACTTACAAAAACGCAAACATTTTCGTGACAAGCGACGGGGAATTACGGGAAGAAATAAAAAACCTGCTGCCTGAAATATATGACACCGTTGAGAAATACATAGCGCTGAACCCCCCGTTCGGAAAATCGTTTGTCCCTCTGGAAAAAGACGAAGACGCACCCGAAATCATAAAACGGATGTTTGACGCCGCCGACGCGGCTAAGACAGGTCCGATGGCTTCCGTCGCCGGGGCAATCGCCGAGGCGCTCTTCAGGCGTGTCGAAAAAAAATTCAGAACGCTCATCATTGAAAACGGGGGAGATATTTTCCTTACCTCGGACAGCGCGCTGACCTGCGGTCTTTATTCGGGGACCGGTTTTGACAACTTCGGAATCAGAATCAAAAAAGAATTTATGCCGTGCGGAATATCAAGTTCCTCTTCAAAAATAGGGCGCTCCGTAAGTTTCGGGAAATCGGCGCTGGCGACGGTAATATCCCGAAACGGCGCGGCGGCGGACGCTTTCGCCACGATGCTTGCAAATAAAATACATTCGGAAGCCGCGTTGAAAAATGCGGTTAATGAATGCGCGGCTCAAAAAAATGTCATCGGCTGCGCCGGAATCTTTGAGGATAAAATCGCCTTTGCCGGCGATATTGAGTTCTTAAAAACCTAACAACTACCGGTCGAGAATGTTTTCAAAGAACTTGTTTTCCGATTCAATGATAGGCTGAGCCAGTTCCAGAGCCCTCTCGTTGGCGAGGAAGGTGTTTTTCCGGAGTTCAAGCATTCCCGAAACAATCTTCAAACCGGTGCGGTTTTTACTGATAAGATTGCTCACGGCTCCGACGCCGCCGCCAAAAATATAAATCCCCTCTCCGCAGCCGGTAATAATGCTCAGCGAAATGTCGCAAATGCCCGTGCCGTAAACACCGATGCCCTTTTCACATTCAACGGCGCGGCTCCTGTTAAATTTAAGGAATGCCTTGTCGTAAACGGAAACAGCCGACCGGCAATTTACGAGATTAACCTTTTCGAACTGCGCTTTGCTGCATCCGAACGCGCTCACGGCAGAGACAGCTTTCCTGATAACCGCGTTGTTGAAAACCGCATTCGAGTTCTTCACAAAAATCATTCCGCCCCACAATCCGTCCTGCGGCTTTATTTCGACCGTTTCGCCCTTCTGTATTTCGAAGTCGCCTTCAACAATTATATCCACAAGCCCCGGGTGCGTCGCCTCAATTTTTTCGCCGCAGGATACGCCTGAATAAACGAAATCCCTGACGGACGGTTTGACAATTATGCGGGTGCCGTCTTTTATGTAAAGAACCGCGCCTTCACGGACGACAATATCTCCCGTAAGTTCAACCGTCCCTTCCCAGACCTCGCTTTCCGAAATCACACCCGCGCCCGTCGGATTTTTTACGGAAATATATTCCGAATCGGAACCGTTCCTGAAGAACCTGTTTCCATCCTCGGAAACTTCGGCATCAATATTCTTGAGGACGGCGCAGACATTTTTCATAAAAACATTTTTAAGGAAAGTTACGTCCGGGCTGCCCTCTATTTTTAACGCCGTTTTGTTCTTCGCAAAAGTGTTATTTTCTATTCTTGCTAAAACATTGTCAAAAAAAATAAAACCGTTTGTGTTTTCCCTCACCGAACCGTCCGTAATGTTCACGGATGACTTATCAAAAGCCTGAACGGCATTTTCATTTTTCTCAAAAAGCGGGGCGCGGAAAACCGCCGAGGACAGGTCTTTCAAACCAACGGATGTCCTGCAGTTTTCAAAAAAACATTTTTCCACGGATAATTCCGCAATGTCGTAAGACAGAATCCCGTAGTTGTTCCGCGAAAACAGGCAGTCCGAAAAAGACAATTCCGTATTTTCCATCGCAACAACGGCAGTGCCGCAATTTTTAAAGGATGTATTCCGGAATTTGGCGGAATTGCCGCCGACGGCATAAAAACCGATCTCAGCGCCGGAAAAAGAAAGATAATTAATATCCGAATTTTTGCCGGAACCTTCGAGAATAACGCTCCCGAAACCCTTGCCGCAGTTAAAAACAACCGGATTTTTTTTAGAGCCCTCAACGCGAATATCGCCGCTGACAATTATGTCGCACTTCCCCGGGCGGGTGATTTCCGTTTTTTTTCTTTCAACCGTTATGTAGAAGTGCTCGTCGGCAATAGCCGCCGTTGAAACAACAATTTTCGTACCCGGCCTGATGCAGAGAACTTTTCCGGGCGGAACGACAAAGTCCTCTCTGATATAAACAAGACCCTCCCAGATAAAGTCCGCGCTCGCGGCGGGAAGAGGCGAAACATCGTATTTCGCAGGGGTTTTTACATCCCTGTCGTTTCTTGAAAAAAGATTATCCTCCAGAGTAAATTTTGCGCCGTCCCTTATATAGACGCCCGTTTTGTTCTCGCTGATTTTACAGCCGGTAATTTCAAGATAACTTCTGTCCCTGGCAAAAACACCCGAATTCCGGCCTCTGTAAATTCGCGAATTCCTGATAAAAACGCTGCTTCTGTCGTACAATTCAACTCCGGAAACCGCGGAATTCATCACATCCGAATTTATCATTTTCACCGTCGAATTATTGCCCGCAATCACGCCTATCCCGCAGGAAGAGACCGTAAAATTTTTCAGAAAAACGTTAGCGCTGTCGCAGGCTAGCACTCCGTAAACCGCGTCCGTAATTTTTACGTTTTCAAGGATTGCCGAGCCCGAAACGACAATCCCGCCCCACCTTATGTCCGATGCGGCGCCCTCTTCTCCGGCCTGCTCGAACGTAACAGGAAGTTCACTGCTTGCT
>JBDRMV010000062.1:0-10246 GCA_043811795.1 bacterium
ATTGGCGGGAAATTATTCAAGGCCGCCGGCGTAATTGTTTTTTCCGGAATTTTCTTTCGGAGATACGCTTTGTTTTTTATTCTCGTCCCTGTGATTTTTACGGCCGTTTATACGTTTATTTATTCTTACAGGGAATATCAAAAGGAGACGGGTTGAAACAATTGAGCACGGTTGACCCCATAACTCGAAACAGAAGTTACGGGGTAAAAACTCTGCCTACAATAACTGCAGCGTAACATGCACGGGATAATCTGAATGTCCGGGCCGATGATGTTGAGGGATTCTTCGTCGGCGGGCAGGGCGTATATTCTTTCAAAACTTTTCGGAGAGCACAAAAAGATTCTCGGCGTCTTTGAAAGTTCCGAAGAAAGTTTGATTATATTAAACGATCTTAGGGCGCTGGGATTCGGCAGCGCTTTAAGGTTCAGTGCCGACGTAAAAGAAATATCGCAGGTTCTCACGTTTCTTTATGAAAAATCCGACGGCGTAATTTTAACCGATATGGACTCTCTTTCAGCGGGGGTTTCACGCCCCTCGGAATTCGCAAAAGGTTTCCCCGTCTTGCGGCATCAGGAACTGTCTCCGCAGGAACTTCTTGCGCAACTTTTAAAATTTGGTTTTGAAAGGGATGAATTTGTTTTTGAAAGAGGCAAATTTTCGCTGAGGGGTTCGGTTCTGGATTTGTGGGATTTCGTAAACGAGAGACCTGTAAGGATTAATTTCGGCGCCTCCCGTGTGGATGAGATAAAATTTTTTGACGCATCCACGCAGTTGAGCACGGACGGAACCGAAAATTTAAAAATCTTCGGTAATCCGTCGGGCAAAAAGAAATTAAGAAGTTTTCTCGAAAAATCTTTCCTGCTCGTTCACCCCGACACCGTTAAAGCGGACGCCTTTAATTTATGTGAATGTGTTCTTACTCCGTCCGGTGGCGATCCGGGCGTCCGCAGAGCTCCCGTTTACAGCGGGGGCATCGAGTTTTTTCTGAAGGATGTTGAATCATTCGAAAAAAATAATTTTAATGTGAAATTCTTCTGCGAGAATGAGGAAGCGCAGTCATATCTTGAAGGCATCATTTCTTCCAAAACAAATTTAAAAGTGAATTACGAGAAAGCGCAGATTTCGGGCGGAATCGTTTCGTGGCCCGACAGGTTTGCCGCCCTGAAGAGCAGCGAAGTTTTCGGTTTCGGCACGAAGTTTCAGGATGAGAAACCTCCCCCGCGCAAAATTTTCAAAAAAGATATTGTTTACAGAAAAAACGATGTCATTGTCCACGAAGTTTACGGCATCGGCAGATTTATAAAACTCAGTCAATTCGTGATAAAAGGTAAACCGTCCGATTATATTTCAATACGCTACCTCGACGGGACCGCCCACATTCCTCTTGAAGAATTCTCGAAACTTCACAGATACCGCGCTCCTTCGGGTGTCAGGCCCGTTCTATCCCGTCTGGGCACGAAGGACTTTTCAAGGAAAAAGGAAAAAGTTTACAGGGAAACGTTTGAAATGGCGAAGGAAATTCTGAAAGTAAATGCAAAAAGGAGAATTGTAAAAGGGATTTCTTTTGCGCCTTCTCCCGCCGAGAAAAATTTTGCCGGACAGTTTCCTTACGAGGAAACGAAAGACCAGATTGAAGCGATAAGAAGAATTCTGCGCGAAATGGAGGACGCAAGACCAATGGACCATCTTCTCTGCGGCGACGTCGGTTACGGCAAGACTGAAGTCGCAATGAGAGCGGCATTCAGGGCGTGCTGGAACGGCTGCCAGGTCGTCTGCATCGCGCCGACAACAATTCTTGCGCAGCAGCATTTTTTTGTTTTTAAAGAACGTTTCAGAAATTTCCCCGTAAAAATTCAGATGCTTTCAAGGTTTACCGTGTCGTTAAAAAAGGAAATACTGCAAAGTGTTAAAGACGGGAAGACGGATATTTTAATTTCAACCCACGCCGCCTTCGGCGATAAAGTCAAATTTGCCCGGCCGGGCCTTTTGATACTTGACGAGGAGCACCGCTTCGGTGTGAGGCAGAAAGAAATTATGAAAAAGAAATATCCGGATATTGATGTTCTCTCGATGTCCGCCACGCCGATACCGAGAACGCTGTCAATGGCAATGCAGAAAATTATGTCTTTTTCCATTATTGAAACGCCTCCCCCCGGACGCACCGGGATTGAAACGTTTACAGTCCCGTTTAAGAAACAGACGCTGAAAGAAGCGGTGATGAGAGAAATCGCCCGCCACGGGCAGGTTTTTTATGTTTATAACAGAATTTCCGCAATCCAAAGAATCTACGGGGAATTCATGGAAATGTTTCCCGCATTAAAGGTTGAAATTGCTCACGCAAAAATGTCTTCAGGGAAACTTTCTCTCCTTATGAGGGATTTTGCGAATGGGAAATTTGATGTTCTTTTATCCACGATTATCATACAGTCAGGCCTGGATATTCCAAACGTGAACACTCTTATTATCAGAAATTCCGAATTACTGGGGTTGGCGCAGATGTATCAGTTGAGAGGAAGGATCGGCCGAGGCGTCCGGAAAGCGTTCTGCTATTTTTTTTACGGCGATGCCATCGGTCGCGGCTCCGCGAGAAGAAGGTTTGAACTCCTGCAGGAATTCGGCGACCTTTCTTCGGGTTTCCGTCTCGCGATGGCGGATATGGAATTGAGGGGAGCGGGGAATGTTTTCGGTCCCCAGCAGCACGGGTATATAAAGACCGTCGGGACGGAACTTTATTTCAAACTTCTTGAAAAAGCAATTTATCGCGCGAAAGGTCTGACAATGCCCGCGGCGTGTGAGATAAAATTTATTTCAGGGGGAAGGTTTATTCCCGACGGTTATGTTTCATCTTCAGACGAGAGATTCCGGCTGTATATACGGCTTTCAAGGCTCAGCGATATTTTTCAACTCCGCAGATTTGAGGAAGAACTTGTTGACAGGTTTGGTTTTCCGCCGGCAGATGTAACAAGATTGATTGATTCCGTTATGCTGAAAATACTGGCAACAAAGCGCAGGATTAGCAGGATAGAAGAGACCCCGAACGGGTTTATCTTCGCAAAGGGTGATTCATCAAAGTTTTTTTCAGGAGATTTAAAGTCGCTGATAAAAGAACTTACTTAATATTAAAGTAAGCAACAGAAAGGGAGTACTTGACAAAACAAGACAGAACTTGTAATAATAGAGCAGCCGGGTAAAAGAAAGTAAGGTAAGATAATGGAAGGGATTAGAAATTACCCCTTGACAAAAAATGATAACCGGTGTAAAATACAAACAGTGTTATGAAAGAGCAGAAAGAGATAATGAATGTTTCGGAATTAGCCGAATACATTGGTGTCAGCAGGTCCAAGATTTACAAGTTGATAAGGGATAAGAAAGTGCCCGCTTCAAAAATCGGCAGGCAGTATAAGTTTTCAAAACAGGTAGTTGATTCGTGGCTGAAAGAAAACATAATTACTTTGGCAACAACGTTTCCACTTTTTCAGCAGAAGAAAAATCTAATTAAGGGAGGTGAGAAAAATGGCAAAGAAGAAAGCCAAGAAAAAGGCAGCGAAGAAAAAAGTAGCGAAGAAGAAGAAGTAAGGTAAGGAGGGCTGATTCATGGCTCAGAAACTGGTTAAGCTTGGTTTGAAGAGAGAAAAAAACACTCTCTACTACGTTGGCAAAGATGGTAATGTCTGGGCCGCACCTATGGCACGAGCCGGGAAAAAAGGCGGAAAAGCCAAGAAGGTTGCCGACGCCGGTGTAAAGAAAACGAAGGGCTATCTTTATTTTCTCGACAAGAACGGTGATGTCGCCTGCGCAAAGATGGCGCGCGGCGGTAAAAGGAAGAAGAAAGTAAAGAAAGCTGCGAAGAAGAAAGTCGCGAAAAAGAAAGTCGCGAAAAAGAAAAAAAAGAGATAACGTAAAGTTATCTTTTTCTCTCCGCCCGCCGAGATCCGCTTGAGTTTACAGACGGATTTAGGCGGGCGGCTTTTTTTATCCCGCCGCAATTGTGCCGGGGGTCTCCACTTATACGGCAAAATCTGCTAAAATCAAAAGTGTGCACGTGAAAAGAGACAATCTTTTTTCCATCTGGGGGGTGACAAGCGACGAATGCGCTGGTAAGCGCGTGAGGAGTACAATCAGGGGGAAAATCCCCCCTATTGAGTCAAGCAACCGGGAATTGTATGCGAGAGAGTAAGTGTAAAGGAACATGGATAAAATTCTTATTATTGAGGACAATGCCGACAGCGCGGAAGTGCTGAGGGACATCCTGCTGAAAGAGGGTTATAACTGCGACATTGTCGGTAACAGCCGCGAAGCGATTTTAATGACTTCGACCACTTCGTACAGTTTAATTCTTCTTGATGTTATGCTTGGTGAAATGAGCGGTTTCGAACTTCTTGAAAAATTTAAGAGTGAAGCGTTTACCAGCAGAACTCCGGTGATTCTTTTGACTGCGCTGAATGACACAAAATCAAGGATAAAGGGTTATAATCTCGGCTGCAGCGATTTTATTTCGAAGCCGTACAATCATTTTGAACTGATTGCCCGCATCAGGAATCACATAAGATTAAAGAATGCGCTGGATGACCTGGAGGATACAAATAATGTCCTTTACACGCTCGCCGTAACAATTGAAGCGAAGGACCCTTATACGAGAGGGCATTCGCAGCGTGTGGCGAAGTACTCTTATGAAGTTGCGCGTGAACTCGGCTGGAAGGAATCCGAATGTATAAAGGTTCAGCGTGCCGGCCTTCTGCACGATATCGGTAAAATCGGCGTTCCGGATGTTATTCTTACGAAAAGCGGGGCGCTCTCGCCGGATGAATACAAAATTATGAAGACGCACCCGGTTTTGAGCGCCGAGATTTGCAAGCCGCTCGTGCGTCTTCGGGGAATAATTCCCGCAATAAAGCACCATCATGAACGGATTGACGGCAAAGGATATCCCGACGGACTGGCAGGGGATAAGATACCGAGCGGTGCAAAAATTATGGCTGTCTGCGATTCGTGGGATGCGATGACGTCGGACAGGGCGTACAGAAAAAGGCTGAAGGCGCCGGATGTTTACGGGATATTGAAGGAAGCATCCGGCAGTCAGTGGGATCCCGAGATAGTCGATGTCTTTATAAAAATCAGGAAGAGAGTTTTCGAATAATTCCGCTCGTCGCAGGGTCAATTTTTAACGCTTTTTCAAAATGTCTTTCCGCCGCCGCGGAATTTTTCATGGAGTGATATATTGCTCCGAGGATGATGTGGGCGTAGGCGTCCCGCGTGATATCGTAGATGTGGATTGAATAGCCGCATCTTTTGTACGGTTTTTTTTGTAAAAAATATGAGAAAATGTCTTTCTGGCGAAAGTATATTCCCTGGAGATTAGTGACGCTTGCGGCGAAAAATTCTCTTTCCGGGTTTTTGGGGTTGATTGTTTTGTTTTCAATGGCGGGTATCGTGAAGGAAAGGCAGTTCTGAAATTTCAGGCCGTAATAAAAGGGTTCGGCCGTTCCGAAGTACGATAAGACGAGAGGCGGCTGCCCTTCTTTTTTCCACCATTCGCTTAAAATTTTCAAGTCCTGTCCCCAGTCAAGATTTGAATCGCCGAGATATTTGTATCCGCTTTTTGCCCCGCCCGAAAGAATGCAGAACTGCGAGATGTAATGAGGAAAAATTATCAGGTTCTCCGCGACGGCGAGAATTACGATAATTTTAATAAATTTTCCAGGGATTACTTTCAATGTTCTGCCCGCGAAAAGGAATGCGAAAGGCCATAAAATAAGAATGTGCCTAATCCCTATGTTCAGATTGCTGTTCATCATAAAAAACGCAAACAGAAGCGCCGGTGAAAGATAAAATAATTCTCCGCGGGTTATTTTCTTTTTTGCGATGCTCATAATTGAAACGGTAACAGCGAGAATTGAAGCAAAAGTCGATTTGACGATGAAGGCGACGGGATAATAATACCACCACCCCTGGGTTGAGTATTGTCCGAGCAAGTAGGCGCTGTGACCGTTCCGCGAATGGATGAAACTGATGAGAATTCCCTTGAGATACATCCTCGGCAGGCAGGAAATTTTTGAGAAGAATGCAAAAAGCGGCCGGAAAATCACGGGAAGAGCCGTGACCTCTGCGGGCTCAAAAAAATTCCTGCAGACGGGTTCCGTAAAAAAATAGCAGGAGTTAATTACAAAAATCAGTATCGGAATCTGCAAAAGGTTGAGGAGAACGAAGTCCCTTTTTTTTCTGCAGAGGAAGAAGGCGCTAAGATGGAAAACGGCAAAATAAAATAGAGCCGTGTGTTTGCCGGATAAGGTAAGACCCCACAGAGCCGAGGATAGAACCAGGTCCTTTAACTTCAAGGAATTCGTGAATCTCCAGAGAAAAAAAGCCGCAATAACCGTAAGAGAGACGCTTCCGAAATCAGTCGTGATGGTTCTGGCGTGGGCTAAAATATTCGGCGAAAGACAGAATAGGGTCAGGGGTATTATACTTGCGCCGGTTCCGTAAAGATTCTCCGCCCACTTTGAAAGAACAATAGCAAGAGGTATCCCGAGCAGGAGCATAAAAAACCTTCCGAGGAAAAAAAGCAATTCGGTTCGGTTGTGCATTTTGTAGAAAAGTTTGTGTCCGTAGATAAAATCCACCGGCGGAGACCAGCTTATGGCGTTTTGTTGTTTTTCCGCTGTTATTTCATCCGTCGGGGGTATTTCAACTTTGGAGAAATATGAAGAAAACCCCGCGATTAATCTCAAAAGCGGCGGATGATGCGGCCCGCTACCAAAGACATTTGTTTTGTGGTAAACAATCCCGTTGGACAAATGCGCAATTTCGTCAAAACTCGGGGACTTTTTCAGAATACTCAAAGACCCGAGAATCAGATAAACGCTTATCAGGCCGATTTTATAATACGGCAGTTTTTTTTGTTTATTTTTTTTTGGCATATCAGCTGTTGAGATAAAGCAGGATATTGCCGGCGAGAATTATAACCGCCGCGAGAACTCTTCTTGCCGGCTCCTTTTCTCTAAAAAATATTATTCCGCCCAGAATACCGATGAGGACTCCCGACCTTTTCACCGAAATCAGATAGGAAACTTTTGTAAGCGCAAGAGCGGCGATGTGTGTCAGGAAGACGCCGGCGTTGAAAAATCCGCATCCGATTAAAAATTTTATGTTTCTTTTTGTGATGGTTTGCAGACCTTTGAAAAAAACAGGCATTGCTAGAATTGTAATTTCGAGCGACACGAGGAAAGGGTAGATTTTTACCGATGACTTTGCGAGAGCGATTTTATCAAGGTTCGCCACGACCGCCCAGACCAGAACCGTGAAAAAAGCCCAGCGGATTCCGCGCTCTTCTTTTATTTTCTTAAAGGGTTCCAGAAGATTTTTTCCGCAGGTCAGAATATAGCATCCTGCGACAATAATAAATATTGCTACCATCGCGCCTGGCGCCGGAGTTTCACCGAGAATCAGAATCCCGGCCGGGATTACGAAAAGCGGAGAAGTGGCGAGGACCGGGAGGACAAGGGATGCTTCCGAGAATTTCAGCGCGTTGATATATGCGTAAAAGCCGGCGACGTTGCCCGCGGCGACCAGAAAAGATACCGGCCAGAAACCTTTGAGTATCGGCTGAAATCCCGCTTCCGCCGCCGGGATAAAAAGAATCGGAAGAGAAAAAAGAAAATAGGAAAATAATATGACCGGAGTGCCGGAGATTTTTTTAAGGTGCAGGTATCTTACATATACACCCTGCCCCCCGAAAAAAATTGCGCACAAGACAGCAGGAAATATCCACGTCATTCGAATATCTTACAAAAAAATCAGGCGGAATTAAAACAGTGTTTGTTTTTAATTTTCCGCCAAAATGGTAAAATACGGAAAAAGATATGAGTGAAAAGATAGATATTTCGATTGTGGTCCCGGCGTTTAACGAAGCCGCGCGTCTGCCGCTGTTTCTTGACCGGCTCATTTCTTACTGTAACAACCGGAAAGAGTCATATGAAATAATTGTCGTAAGCGACGGCAGCGCCGATAGGACATTTGAAATTGCGATGTCGTATAAGAGACGGTTTCCCGCTCTGGCCGCGGTCAAAATCCGGAGAAACAGGGGTAAGGGTTATGCCGTCAAAAGAGGGTTTCTCCTGGGAAGCGGGGGAATATGCGTTTTTCTTGACGCCGACGGTTCGGTCGGACCTGAGGAAATAGGAAAAAACCTCCATTATATTACGGAAGAAGGTTACGATATTTTTGTCGGCTCCAGAATTTTGAAAAACAAAGAGCAAATCCTGAAAGTAAAATGGCACAGGAAACTTCTGGGCGGGGTATTTAACTTTTTTGTGCGGGGAATCCTTTTTAAGAATGTTAAAGATACCCAGTGCGGTTTCAAAATGTTTAAAAAGAAAATTGCGGGTCATTTGTTTTCGAGGAGTCACATAACGGGTTTCGGTTTTGACATAGAGATTTTATATCTTGCCAATAAAATGGGTTGCGGAATCAAAGAGGGTCCTGTTTCCTGGCATCATGTCGCCGGTTCCAAAATTAATTTGTTTTCCGATTCATTGAAAATGTTTTTTAACATTCTGCAGGTGAGAAACTGGCATTGCACGCCTATAAGGACCGCTGGCGGGTATATGAGTCCGGGCGAATACAGATATATGTACGAAATGGAAAATCATCACTGGTGGTTTGTCAGTCGCAGGAGAATGGTTGTGCGTCTGATAGAGTCATTGAAAATTCCGTCCCCGGCCATTCTTGACGCCGGTTCGGGAACGGGCGGCAATTTAACGGCATTTAACAGGTTCGGTAAAACCACAGGCATTGATATCTCGGAGCAGGCGGTAAGTTTTTGCAGGATGAGAGGTCTGAAGAATGTGATTTGCAGTCCAGTTGAAAAAATTCCATATGCGGCCGGGGCTTTTGACGTTATTACGTGTCTTGACCTTTTGGAACACACGTCAAATCCCATAGAAGTACTGCTGGAGTTAAAGAGGGTTTTAAAAGAAACTGGCAGAATTATAGTAACAGTTCCCGCTTTTAGATTTCTCTGGAGTCAGCACGATGAAGCGCTGGGTCATTTGAGGAGGTATGAAAAAGCGTCATTGTCGCGGGATATCAGTGAAGCAGGGCTGACAATTGAAAAAATGGGTTACTTTTTCTTTTTGTCTTTCTTTGCGGTGGCGCCGGTGCGCGGGCTTCGAAAATTTCTCGTCCAGCAGCGGAAATTCCACAGCGACACCACCACGCTGCCGCCCGAATTTTTGAATATTTTCCTGAAATTTTTATTCAGGGGCGAGATAAAAATCCTGAAAAATTTTAATTTCCCGTTCGGCACCACTCTTTACGCCGTTGTTTCTAAAAAATTTGACAAATTCAATTTACGATAGTATATTAACGATATGAGAATTTTGGTTACCGGCGCCGCCGGTTTTATCGGTTCGAATTTAACGCTTGAACTTCAGAAGAGATTTCCGGATGCGGAAATACTCGTCCTTGATAATTATTTGACGGGCGCCGATGAAAATCTGAGGGAATTCAAAGGCACAGTTCTCAAAGGGGCCGTGGAGGACAGGGATTTTGTTAAGAGTATTTCCGGGGAGTTTGATTATATTTTTCACCAGGCGGCAATTACCGACACGACCGTTACGGATAACAAAAGAATGACGGACGTAAATGTCGGCGGTTTCAAAAATATTTTGGATATTGCGTCGCCCGGAAGAACAAAGGTCATATACGCATCTTCCGCCGGCGTTTACGGCGCCGGTCCGGCGCCGATGAAGGAGACGCAGGAACTTTCGCCGCTGAACGCCTATGCTTCGTCAAAAGTAAAGATGGATGAAATTTCACCTGCAGAAGCGTTCGCGAAAAAAATAAAAATTATAGGTCTCAGATATTTTAATGTTTACGGACCGCGTGAAGCCCGCAAGGGAAGTTCTTCAAGCATGATATTCCAGCTGGCAAAACAGATGAAGGCGGGGAAAGCCCCGAGGATATTCAGGTACGGCGAGCAGAAACGCGACCACATTTATGTCAAGGATGTTGTGGAGGCAAACATAAAGGCGATGGATGCGGCGTCGTCATGCGTCGTGAATGTCGGGACGGGGGCCGCGACGGCGTTCAACAGAGTTATTGAGATTCTGAATAAGGTTCTGAATACGGATTTCAAGCCGGAGTATTTTGACAACCCGTACGATTTTTATCAGAACAATACACAGGCGGATACGTCCGATGCCGAAAAACTCATCGGTTTCAAAGCGCGGTACAGCATAGAAAAAGG
>JBDRMV010000063.1:0-6576 GCA_043811795.1 bacterium
GTTATATCAACGGACGCTTTTTTATTTTTGCCGTCCAAGAGCAGTTTCTCTACTTTCTTCTCCACGCCCTGAACATCCGTTTTAAGTCGTTCCGAGATGCGGCTCAGGAGAGCTTCATTTTCCGCAAGATATTTCAGCACTCCGAAACCGGTCACCGCCTCTATTCTCCGTATGCCCTGCGCAACGGCTTTCTGGGCGGTGATTTTTAAGAGCCCTATTCTGCCTGTCCGTGAAACGTGGCAGCCCCCGCAGAACTCGGCGCTTACCGCCTCGTCCGGATTTTCACTGCCGACCGTCACTATCCTGACGACCTCGCCGTATTTTTCCTCAAAAAAATGAAGCGCTTTCAGTTTTTTAGCCGCCGAAGCGCTGTATTCTTTTTTGTAAACATCTCTGTCGTCAAGGATTATTTTGTTTACGATTTCCGAGACCTTATCCAGTTCCTCGTCTTCTATCTTTCTTGATACGGTAAAATCAAACCTCAGGGCATCCGGCGTAACGGCGCTTCCCGCCTGTCGGACTTCCGCACCTATAACGCTCCTTAACGCCGTCTGAAGAAGATGGGTGGCGGTGTGATTCCTCTCAATTGCCGACCTTCTCTCTTCATCCACCGAGCACGAGACATCATCTCCGAAAGATGCCGAACCTTTTAAAACCTTGAGCCTGTGAAAAACCGTACCTGAAACGACATAAACGTCAAGAACTTCCGCCTCAAAATCACCGCCGGAAATCCGGCCGGTGTCGTTAACCTGCCCCCCCGAGGAAGCGTAAAATGGCGTTTCGGATAAAACAGCCTCGCATTCGGCGCCTTTTTTAACGGAGTCCGTTTTCTTTTCATTCTCAAGTATTAAAACAATCTTTGACCGCAGGTTTAACGTGTCGTAGCCCCTGAAAGGCGTAATCCCCGCCTCCGCCGCCGCTGATTTCAGATATTTTTCATCCCGGGCGCCGCTGCCCGTCCATGATGTCTTGGACATCTCTTTTTCTTTTTCAAGCAGTTCTCCAAAGCCCTTTTCGTCAATCGATAATTTATATGAGGAGGCAATGTCTTCCAAAAGTTCAATGGGAAAACCGTAGGTCGCATACATTTCAAAACAGAGAGCCGCCGGAATGATGTCTTTGCCCCTGATTTTCTTCAGGGCGTCTTTCAGGATTTCCATTCCGGTTTCAAGCGATTTTTTAAACCTCTCCTCCTCGTTTTTCAGCGTGAGCGATATTCCCGCGGAATCCGGGACGAGAGCGGGATAAACGTCTCCGAAAATATCAAAGACAACCGTCATGAGTTTTGTAAGAGAGTGTTTGAAACCGACCTTGTCCGCCGACACCATCGCCCTTCTTATCAGCCGTCTCAGGACATAGCCGCGGCCTGTGTTCGACGGGGAAACCCCGTCGCCTATGATAAATGCACTTGCTCTTACATGGTCGGCGAGACGCCTGATATGCGTTAAATCGCGGGTTTTGCAGGATGCTTCAATCCGGTCAACGAGCGGTTTAAGGACATCCGTTTCGTAAGTTGATTTCAAACCGTTCAGAACCATCAGGAGCCGTTCGAAACCCATGCCGGTGTCTATGTTTTTCTGCGCGAGATGACTCAACCCGCCGGAGGCGTTCCTGTCAAACTCCGTAAAAACGAGGTTCCAGACCTCAATCCATCTGTCGCAGCTGCAACCCACAGAGCAGTCCTTTTTGCCGCAGCCGGCGCCCTCTCCCATATCGTATATGATTTCCGAACAGTACCCGCAGGGGCCTGTTTCAGCCATCGCCCAGAAATTATCCTCGTCGCCCAGTTTTACAATCCTGCCGGCGGGAATAATTTTTTTCCAGATTTCAAACGCTTCTTTATCCTTGCGGTGAACCGTCGCGTAAAGCCGCGAAACATCCATTTTGAGGTCTTTTGTCAGAAATTCCCACGCGAGTTGAATAGCCTCTTCCTTAAAATATCCCCCCGCCGAAAAATTCCCCAGCATTTCAAAAAACGTAAGATGCCGCATTGTTCTGCCGACATTATCTATATCCGAAGTCCTGAGACACTTCTGTATGGAGACCGCTTTAGGGGGCTTCATTTTTACAATGCCGAGAAACATATCCTTGAACTGCACCATTCCCGCGGTCGTGAAAAGAAGAGTGGGGTCGTCGGGAACGAGAGATATGGACGGGTACTGCCGGTGTCCCTTTTTCTCAAAATACTCGAAAAATATCTTCCTTAATTCCGCATGTGTCATAAAAAAACCGCCGTTAATGTCATTTCTCCGGTTTGATTATAAAATAAAAACAACATATGAGCAAATAAGTAAATGAAAAGAATGGTGTAAATGGGGACGTCCTTAATATTATCCAAATTTCACTTTGGTATGCTATAATAATAGCGAGCAAATAAATTTAAAAAAGAACCGCATGAAGCCGTTAAAAGAAAAGGATAAAGAAGACCCCCTGATTAAGAATATCTGGAAACTCTACAGGTTCGAGGAACCTACAATGAATCATGTCGCGGATGTAAACGGAGTTTATATTATTTACGATGATATGTTGAATATACTCCACATCGGTTTGGCAAAAGAAGGACAGGTGGAGCAAATAATGAAAAAGCACCTCAAGGACAATGATTTTCCGAAGGCAGAATTCAGGCAGGTTTTTGAAACCGAAGATGATAAAAAAGCAGAAGAACTATTGGAGGACTGGAAAAAGAAATATCTGGAAGGAAATGAGCAGGGATGAAAAAGGAAAGGCATTCAAAGAAAAGCAAGTGATGAGGTGTTTAGAATTATTGGAAAATATGAGTAAACTGAAGACAAAATAGGTGTATCACTCTAAGATGTATAGGACACCTATTTTCCATTAAATTTTGGAATTAAAAAAAGGAACTTAAAAGGAATGAAAAATAGAAATAATATAAAGATGATAATTCTAGTTATTTTAATATTCACTGCTTTAGGTTCTCATGCAGTTGGAAAAAATAATATAATTGATGTCAGAGCAGGTTATGGAATTCCGGTACTCAGTATGGAAGAACACAAGGGATACCATAACGAGCCAATAATAGCTACTTCAGGCGAATCAAAGTGGTTGGGTCTGGATATACACCTTGGAAGGAAACCTGTAGTATCCTTTGGTTATGGTAAGATATTTTACTATGAAGACAGCCAGTTAATAATTTCTGTGTTTGATGAATCTGGTGATTACTTGGGAGAAGAGGTTATTAGTTTAATTAAGTTGAAAGTCACTGTAATACCTATAATTGTAAACATCTTGGGAGATATACCTTTAAACAAGAAATGCGGATTTAAATTTGGAGCAGGTTTGGGAAACTATAAAGTGAAGTATGATTATGAAACAATTTACAAAGGTTCATTTGCAATCTTGGGAACCAAATATAATTACGGTGATTTTAAAACCAAAATAGGAGGACAGTTTATCATAGACTTCTATTATTATTTGAATGAAAAATTATCTTTAAATATAAGTGGAATGATAAGAAGAGTTGAGGATCAAAATCTTAACGGGACAGATGTAAATATAGGTATTTTGTGGAAATTATTTTAGAAAAAAGAAAAAAGGGCCTGCCTGCAACGCTTGAGCAAGGCTCAGACTTGCGAGGCGGGCAGGGTACCACCTTGAAATGGTGTCGTCAGGGAAAAAGGTAAATTGTGTCACGTGCCACAATTACAGGGGAATGAGGGGCGTTCCCATTTCCCACTTTTTTATTGGGAGGAATAAAATGAAGAAGACAATAATTATTTTATGCTGTTTTTTGTTTGCGGTGCAGGTATATGCAAAAGATAAGGATAAAAATGGATTGATAGGGCAAGCATCTGAAGTAGTGAAAAAAGTAGAAGTTTCAACCGAAATAGTTGTGAATTCTACTGACACTGCGGTAATAGAAGAATATGTTCCAAAGGTAATAATAGAGGGTAAATGGGGAACGGGCGAGGGGGAGTTCGGGATGACAATGTTTGAAGGTGACACAGTTTTTCCTGAAAGTGTGGTTGTTGATAGCGATGGAAATATATATATATCAGACTATATAAATAATCGAATTCAGAAGTACACCTCTAAAGGCGGTTATCTTAAAAGTATCCCTATAGAAAGTTTCGAGAGATATACTAATAAAGAATATAGAGAGATTTCTAAAAAATATAAAGAAAAGAATAAAACTTCCTGGATGCCACATGCAAAGCTTTCTGTTTCAACAATATATATAGATAGCAAGGATAATATTTATTTTTCTGGAAGAAAAAATATAAAATTTGATAAAAAAGGGAAAAGAGAAACAATAACTTCTAATAAATTTAGAAAGAACAGGGAAGATTTTAAATTATCAGCTAATTTGAAAATAGAAGATAAATATGATATTAGAACTAGCGAGAAGTTAGAAAATAAAAAAGAGAAGAAAATAAATTTAATTATTAGAGATATTGAAAAGGATAAATTAATAAATATTCCATTAGGTCTATTCAGTAAGTCATATAAAGTAGAGTTTATTAAAAATGACAAAAATAATAATTTATATGTATGTATTTCTAGGAGCATTTATCCATACTATATAAAAATATTTGATATCAATGGAAAATTGTTAAATAACATACCTATTCGAAAAAAAATACCCCATAATCTTGGCTTTCCATTTATTGATGAGATGGGGAATATATATCAACTAGCGATTATACCAGATTCAATACATCCTAGAACTTATTCGCATTCGGATGGATTGAAACTGTTTAAGTTAAAGAGGGTAATGAATATTAAATAGATTTAAATCATGAAAAATCGTTTGTTAATGAAAAGAATTATATTAATACTCATTAGTTGTTTCTTTTCAACTTTGATATTTGCTCTAAACAGGGATCAGGTGATAGAGAACGCTGAATTATATTTGAATGTGAAATGGACACCTCAAAAGAATGTAGAGGATTTCTTTGTTCCAGGTTATAATTCAGCTTTTGAAATTGGTGTTGAGGTTACAGGGGAGGCTTATGTTTATGGCGGCTTTGATCGATATGGAGGGGAACGGGAAAATAATAGTTGGTTAAATCAAGGATATACATTTCCTCAGCGGATAAACCTTCAAACTTGTCCAGGAGGAAATAATACAGGTATGGAAAAAATGTAGGACGTCCCCATTTTCCCATTTTCTTGAGCAAATAAGTAAATGAAAAGGGAAATGGGGATGATATTATAACCAAGGAAATGGCGTCCCCATTTTCCATTTTCCTAGTATTTTTTTGCTTTTTCGATGAGGCGTTTTGACTCGGCGTGAGCCGGGTCTATTTTAAGGACTTCTTTCCACTCTTTGATTGCTTTTTTATATTCTTTCTGCTCAAAATATTTTACGGCCGTGTTAAAGTGGTCGCCCTTTTTTATCTGCGCGTTTTTCTTTTCCGCTTCTTCTATTTTATTTTTAATCTCAACGTTCTTTTTATCTTTCTTCAGGGCTTTTTTCCAGAGTGTGATTGCTTTCTCAATTTCCCCGTTCTTATACTTTTCATCCGCTTCATTCATCAGTTTTTCCGCCTCTTCCTTTCCTTTATTCTTTTTTTCCTTTTCAGGTTTCTTTTTTTCGGGCATTGCTTTTGTCTTTGCAATAAGGCGTTTTGATTCGGCGTGGTCGGGGTCGAATTTCAGAACTTCTTTCCATTCCCTGACGGCTTTTTTATACTCTCCGTTTTCAAAGAGAGCCACCCCCCTGTTAAAGTGGTCTCCTTTTTTTAGCTGGACAATCTTTTTCTCCGCCTCTTCTATTTTATTTTTGATTTTTGCATTCTTTTTATCTTTCTTCAGAACTTTCTTCCATAGGACGATGGCGCCCTGAATTTCTCCGTTCTTATACATATCGTCGGCGCCGCTCAAAATTTCCGAGCGGGTCATTTTTTTCTTAATCTTTTTTGCCGCTCCCGGTTCCTTCACCATTACCTTTCCCCATGCATACGACAACGAAGCCCTGTGTGTCGCCTCTAAAAACTTAAACGGCTGGTAAGCGTAGTCGAGCTGACATCCCTTTACCCTGACGCTCAGCCCCGCCGTCATCCAGTCGGTGTCATAGTTTAACCGGTAACCCGCTCTTATACACAGGGTGTTTTTAAACCAGTATTCAATTCCGAGGTCGGACCGGAATTTATTATCAATCGGCTGCGCCCAGTCCATTGCAGCCAGCAGTTGATGCCTGCTGCGCCGGAGAATCCGGTAACTGATTCCCGCTTTAATATTAACGGGAAGCGGGTCTCCTTCCGCATCAAACTTAACCTCTGTGCCGACATTCTGAATACAGAAACCTGCGCGCATTTTCTCACGCAGAATATAGAAAGCGCCCAGGTCAATACCGAGGGCAAAGGCGGATTCGCTGTATATTGCCCGCTGAATAAATTTCAGGTTACCGCCGAGAGAGAGTCCCTTAAAGGGATAAGCGTATGCAAAGTTCAGACACTGGTCCGAGGCCTTAAAAGTGCCTACCGGTTCAAAGGAATCCGTTGTTCTTAAGAGAGTGCCGTAATCGAGATATGTAATGGACGCCCCCATTGTTCCCGCTTTCCCGAACGGATGAACGTAACCGAGAAATCCCGTATTAATACCGGCAAGCCACTG
>JBDRMV010000064.1:0-24118 GCA_043811795.1 bacterium
GACCGGACGCTCACCCGCGCTTTATTGAAACAACTTTTACTTTTTTTAATCCGGCCGGCGTGCTAAAAGAAACCTCGGCACCCACGGTATTCCCTATAAGGGCGCTCCCTATCGGCGAAACGGATGAAATCAAACCCTCCATGGGGTCCGCCTCTGCCGCAGATACAACGGTGTATTCTGCCCGCGCGCCCGAGGGGTCCTCAACCGTAACGGTGGCGCCAAGATAAACCTTGTCATGAGCCATTTTCGCCTCGTCAATTATCAAAGATGACGAGAGAGTGTTTTCTATTCCGGCTATCCTCTTTTGAACGTTCGTAAGTTCCTCTTTTGCCGCATGGTATTCGGCATTTTCCGAAAGGTCTCCCTGCGCCCGCGCCTCGTTTATCTCCCTGCTCAGGCGCGGAACCATTTCATTCTTCATTCTTCGCAGTTCCTTCAGGAGTTTATCGGAGCCCTTTTTCGTCAGGTATTTTTTCACTTTAACATTTTAAGATTTTCCTGGACCATTGCCACAATCCTTGCGAGCCATTCGCTTATAACCGGAATGTTTGATTGTGTTATTTTATGAAGGACGCTCAAAAGCACCGTAAAAACAATCGCGCCGATGATTGTCATGCCGAGAAAAAAACCGATGCCGCGGACAAGTCCCATAAAGAAGTTAAGGCCTATGAGTTTCCACGGTTTCCTGATGTAGTTCAGAATGTCAAAAGTAAAAAACTTCTTTAACTCCGTTACAATCTCCTGCGCAAATTCCGGGCCGTTCTGCGCTATGCCAACGTTCTTTTTCTCTTCCGGTTCTTCCGAATTTATACCGCCCTTTTCTTTTTCATCGTTCATTTTATCCTCGTTTCTTTCTGATTTTTACGAACGTTCTTCTGCCGACTTTCAAAATCATCCCGTCTTTTATTTCAACAATTTCTTTTACATCTTTTATAACTCCGCCTGAAACCGAAATTCCGCCCTGCAGAATCAACTGTTTCGCCCGTGTCTTTGAAGAACATGCTTTTGCCAGAACCGCAAGGTCAGCCACGGACATCTTGTCTCCGCTTACGGGAAACTCCCTTATGTCTTCGGGCGTTTCCTTGTTCACGACCTCTTTTTCAAAGCGTTCAGCCGCTTTTTCGGCGTCTCTTTTTGAATGCAGAAATTCAACAATCCCGCGCGCGAGGAGCGCCTTCGCAGACCTCGGAGGGAGTTCACGCATTTTTTCTTTATCGGCAAAACTTAAAATCTCCGACCACTCATACATCAGCTCGTCGCTGGCGGACATAACTTTCCCGTACATTTCATGGGGCTCTTCCTCAACGCCTATGTAATTGCCGTAACTCTTGCTCATCTTCCTCTCCCCGTCAAGACCTTTAAGCAGGGGTAAAGTCATTACAACCTGGGGCTTCTGGCCGGAGCGCTGCTGGACGGTTCTTCCCATTAAAAGATTGAATTTCTGGTCGGTTCCCCCGACCTCGACGTCGGCATGAAGATGTACCGAATCAAAACCCTGAAGGAGCGGGTACATAAAGTCCTGCATCGGGATATCAAGATTTTTTTCAAATCTTTCTCTGAAATCCCTGCGCTCCAGCATGCGGGATACGGTGTATTGCGCCAGCAGCTCAAAAACATCCGCCAGTTTCATCTTCTCAAGCCATTCGGAATTGTAAACAACCTCCGTATATTTTTTGTCCAGTATCTTAAAAATCTGCTTTTGATAGGTCGCTGAATTTTCGTCAATTTCTTCTTTCGAAAGAACCGGCCTTGTCCTGAGACGTCCCGACGGGTCTCCGATACGCGCCGTAAAGTCGCCTATGATAAAAATTATTTTATGGCCAAGTTCGCCGAACTGGCGGAGCTTGTCAAGTAAAACGACGTGCCCTAAATGGATGTCGGGAGCGCTGGGGTCGGCGCCGAACTTTATCCTGAGAGGCCTTTTTTCTTTCAGTTTTTCCGCAAGTTCATTCTCCTCAATAATTTCGCCGCAACCCCGCTTCAGAATATCCAGCTGCTGCGAAATTTCTTTCATCTCCGAAAAAATGCGACCGTTTCTCTCAAACCCTTTTCAAAGGTTATCTTCCCCCTGAAACCGAGTTCGCGCCTGATTTTCTTCGTGTCCGCCAGGGTTCTGAAAACATCGCCGGGTCTCTTCGGCAAAAATGCGGGTTTTATGCGGTGCCCTATAATTCTGTTTAAAATCTTCACGAGTTCAATAACCTTGACGTCGTGACTGCAGGCGACATTGAAAATACCGCCCGAAATGTTCTTTGCTTTCGCCGCAAGGATGTTCGCCTCGACGACATTGGCAACATAAGTGAAGTCCCTTGACTGTTTCCCGTTGCCGAAAATCGGAGGCCGGTTCCCCTTTAAAATACAATCGATAAACTTCGGGATAACAACGGCATACTCGTCGTCAAGCGCCTGACGCGGACCGAAAACGTTAAAATACCTTAAAGACGCTGTCGGAAGAGAAAAATTCTCGGAAAAAATTCTGCAATAGTACTCCCCCGCCAGTTTTGAAAGACCATACGGGGCTATAAGCAGCGGGAGGTCAGATTCTTTCTGCGGAAATTTATCCGTATCGCCGTAAATGGAACTGGAAGAGGCCAGAACGAATTTTTTTACTTTCGCATCACGGGAGGCATAAAGCATGTTCAGCGTCCCGTTTATATTCACATCATTATAACTGTACGGGTCCTTCATTGATTTCGGAACCGACCTCAATGCCGCCTGGTGCAGAACGAAATCCATCCCCCTGCAAACTCTTTTACAGGTTTTGAAATCACGGATGTCCCCTCTTACCAGCTGAAAATTACTTTTTCCTTTTGTAAACGCAAGATTTACCATCTTCCCCGAAGAAAAATTGTCCAGCACCCTGATAAAATTTTTTTTCTTCAGTAATGTCTCCGCAATATGCGACCCGATAAATCCGGCACCGCCCGTTACAAGATATTTCACACCGCCTCCGCTATTTTTGTTTTTCCCACATCAGAAGCTGGGTTACCGATGCGAGAGTGGAACCCTCTTTTATTTCTTCCCTGATTCTGTTTTCCCTTTCAAGAACGTCCATCGCCCTGTTCGTGTACTCCGCAGCTTTTTCTTTCGGTATTACGATAATCCCGTCGTCATCGCCGATAACCCAGTCGCCCGTTTTTATCCTGACGCCGCCGATTACAACGGGAACGCCTATTTCGCCGAAGCCCTTCGGTTCTCCCGCCTGAGGCGTTACAACGGATGCAAAAACGGGCAAATCCATTTTCTTTATATCGGCAACGTCTCTGACGCCGCCTGAAATAACGATACCGGCAAGACCTTTTTGAATTGCGCTGTGAGTTGCGAGCTCCCCCCATACGGCCGGGGCGCCACCCCCTGCGTCAACAACGATAACATCTCCTTTTTTCGCCCTGTCAATCGCCTCAACGGGTTTTGCCCAGTCACCGGGATAAGTTCTGACCGTAACGGCGGGCCCGCGCATTTTATAACCGCTTTTTAACGGGGTTATCCCTCTGAGAGGCAGCCCCCTGTGAAGGGCGTCCGAAACGTTGGCAGAGGAGACCTTTTCAAGAATGACCCTTATGTTTTTTTCGTCAACTCTGACAAACAACTCCGTCGGTATTGACGTTTTTTCATACATCGCTTTCTTTATCTTCCGCGTTTCCAGTTCAGGGTCGTTCGCTTTCGTAACCGCCCCGCCCACGATAACAACATCAGTTCCTTTTTCCACGAAAGAAGAGACGGTCTGCGAGTTTATGCCGCCTGCGAGCGCCACCGGAATCGTCGTTCTTTTTTTCAGTTCCGGAAGAAGAAGCGACTCCGTATTGCCCCGCATCTGCTCGTCAATCGAAATGTGCAGACCGAAATAATTTACAGATAAATTCAAAAATTCTTCAATTTCGGAAATTTTATCAACGCCTATAAAATCAAGGAATATCTCGGCGCCGTAGTTCAGACCCGCTTCTATACATTCTTTAACGGTGGATATTCCGGCCGATGAGCAGACAGTGACGATGCTCGCACCGGCTTTCGCCGCCGTCTCGACTTCAAGGCGGCCGGTATCCATTATTTTCATGTCCGCAACGATGGGAATGTTTTTAAACTCCCCGCAGAGTTTGCGGACGGCATCCATCCCGTAACTTTTTATCAGAGGGGTTCCCGCCTCGAGGATGTCGGCGCCGCCTGCAACCGCCTGCCTGGCGACTTTTATTGCCCTCGGTAAATCAACAAAATCAAGCGCTATCTGAAGTTTTGCCATCTTTTTCGTTATCCTGAGAAAATGACCGTTGTCTGACGGGGCTGTGTGAGCGAGGAGTTTTGCCCTCGCCCGGAGCGAACCCAGAGCGAGCCGTTCTCACGTGAGCGTCCCCGGAAGGCAACGTCATTTTCAAATGTCGCATTGCAAGACCTGACCCCACTAAGTTTTGCCATCGCCAATCACCGTAATCATCACTGACCTCTGCCTCGGGCGGTTGTCCATCTCGATAAAAACGACCTGCTGCCAGACCCCGAGAACCAGCTCGCCGTTCCTCACGGGAAGACACAGGGACGGCCCTATCAGGGAAGCCCTCACATGCGAATGCCCATTCCTGTCCGCGTGAGAAAGATTGTGTTTGTAGTCAGCGCCCGCAGGCGCAATACGCTCAAGGAAATCCCTGAAGTCATCAAGAAGACCGCTCTCGCATTCAATCGCCGTAACCGCGCCCGTAGCCCCGGGGACAAAAACATTGACGAGCCCGTTTGAGGCGGACGATGCGCAGACAATTTCCTGCAGGCGGCCGGTTATATCCACAATATCCGTTCTCCCTTTTGTGCTGAATTTTATGGAACTATTCTTTATAACCATACTTTAACCTGCATTATTCATATTCTCTTCGGGGAAAAATCGGGTCGCCTCTATTTATTGGAAAATGGGTCGCTTCTGATTTTTTTTTAACTGTCTTACCCATAAAAAAAATAGAGGCGACCCGATTTTCCAATAGAAGCGACCCATTTTTCTTTAATAACACTTTCACCAAAAATACCCTCATTATGAATAATGCAGCTTAATAAAAGCATTTTTCTACACAATTTTCAATTGTATGACGCCCGGTCATTCTATTTTCGTAAGCCGCTTTTCCTCTTTTTTCAAAAGACGCAAAATGTTTTTCCTATGAGAAAAAAAAATGAAAAGAGCCAAAACAACCGACAAAATAATTATTTCTCTGTCCGCTCTCAGAGCCGCACTGCACGCTACAAATGCCGCCGTGGCAGCCAGCGAAGAGAGGGATATAATCCTCGATGAGGCAAAAAAAATTCCGAAAACGGCAACACTTATCAGAACAGGGCCGGGCGCCAGCGCAAAAGCGACTCCCGCACCGGATGCTACGCCCTTACCGCCGCGGCCATGCAGAAAAACCGAAAAATTATGCCCCAAAACAACCGAAAAACCAATCAGAATTTTCAGATACAAACTGCTCCCGTAAAAAGAGACGGGAAGGAACCCCTTCAAAAAATCCATCGCAAAAACAAAAACCGCCGGAGCCAGCCCGCAGAGCCGGTAAACGTTTGTCGCGCCTGTATTCCCCGAGCCTGTCTCTCTTATGTCCCTGTTTTTAAACAGTTTTACGTAAATCCAGCCGATCGGAACGGCCCCGAGCAGATAAGAAACCGCAATGAAAATTATATCTTTCGCCATTTTATATTAAGAGGGATTCCTTTGAGAACAAATTTCTTCCTGATTTCTCTGCTCAAATATCTTTTATCCGAATCGGATAATTTCGTCCTCTTCCTGTATTTTATCAAAATTCGCGGGGGTGAAAAGCCCACCTGCCTTGCAAGCAATATAAACAAATTTACTCCGGATTTTTTGAAAACATTCTTTACCAACCTGTCTATGTTCCGGAGTTCCGTTGAATTTCTTTTCCTGATTTCAAAAATTTCAGCGAGGACTCCGCCGACACCCCTGCCTTCCAGCGCAGAAATAAAAAATTCCGGAGGATCCGGCAGATACGGGAAAATACCGGCGGCAACCCTGCGCAAACAGCTTTTTTCACGCGCGGGGACGGCATCTATTTTATTAAAGACGAGGATGCAGGGCTTTTCCTTAATCAGCGCGGCGATTCTCAAGTCATCGCTTGAAACGGGCGCGGCGGCGTCAACCATAAAACAGACAACGTCCGATTTTCTCAAACAGTCCGTCAGGAGATGCATGTTATAGATTCTCAATTCATTTTTTCTGAATCTTCTGAAAATGCCGGCGGTATCAAAAAAACGAACAGGTCCGAGAGGGGTATTCAGAACCTCGGTCACGACTTCGTTTGTGGTCCCCGGAATGGGAGAAGTTTTAAATCTTCTGCTGTGCAGCGCGGCGTTGAGAAAAGTGGATTTCCCGACATTCGGAGCCCCTACCACGATACAGGAGACCTCATTTTCCCCCGCCTTCACGGACGTCTTTGCCGGCACGGGCAGTTCTTCAAGCATTTCGTCGATGCCTTTTTTGTGCAGCGCCGAAATTCCGAAGACGGGAAGGCCGAACCTGTAAAAATCCGAAACCTTTTCCGCTTCTTCGCGGCTTTCAACCTTGTTTACCGCAATCACCGCCGGAACGCCCATTTTACGAACTTTTTTTATAACTTCGACATCCCTGTTGTCAAAATCGTTGACGGCGCACACAATCAGAATAATATCCGCCTCTTTTATGATTCCGCCGAGGCTGACGCCGGCCTGCCAGGGAAAACCGACTGTATCCGTAATGTAAAAGACCCTGCCGTCCCATTGAAAAAAATCCGTCTGATAGTCGCTGGTCAACCGCTCTACATTGCCGGGCCGCGGATAAATTTTCCTTTTTGTCAGCCGCGAAAAAAGTGTCGTTTTCCCCGTGCCGGGTTTTCCGAGAAGAACAATTTTCATCTTGCTTTCGTTATTGCCATGTAAATCCGGTTTTTCAAATCCTCAAGCCCCTTTTTATACAGCGCGGAAATCGCCACCGGCGTGGAATCGTCGCCCAGATCTGCGCTGGAGGCCGTCCGGATAAAACGCATTTTCTCATCCGGATGGGGGATTTTGTCGCATTTGTTAGCGGCAAAAATCTTCGGGATTCCGTCAAAACCCAGTTCTTTCAGCGTGCTGTCCACAACCTTCCGCCGCTCGGCGATGCCATCCGTAGAAACATCAAACACCACGACAAGAACCGACGCTGGAGAAATCTCCTCCAGAGTTGAATGAAAAGCGTTAATCAGCTGCGGAGGAATATCCCTGATAAAACCCACGGTGTCCACGAAAATCACGTCGGCGTCGAAAATTTTTGTCCTTCTGGTAAGAGTATCAAGCGTCTGGAACAGACGGTCCTGCGCAACGGCATTCGACTTCGTCAAAGCGTTGAGCAATGTGGTCTTCCCCGAGTTCGTATATCCGCAGATGGCAACAATCGGTATTTCCGACTTTAATCTTCTGCCTCTCTGAATTTCTCTTCTTTCCGCCATCGCCTTTAACTTTTTTTTCAGAAGGGACATACGCTTTTTTATTTTTCTCCTGTCATATTCAATCTGTTTTTCTCCGGGACCCCTGACGCCGATGCCGCCGACCTGCTGCATAAGCGTCACGCCCCTGCCCGTAAGACGGGGAAGAATATATTCAAGCTGCGCAAGTTCCACCTGATTCTTACCGTCCTGAGAATGCGCCGACCGGGCAAAGATGTCAAGAATGAGCCGCGTCCTGTCTATTATTTTTGCCGGAATCACTTCCTCAAGATTTCTCTGCTGATTTGCTTTGAGATTTACGTCAAAGACAACTGTCCGCGCACCGGCCCTTTCACATTCCGCCGCAAGCAGCTGCGCCTGACCCGAACCGATATAAAAAGCGGAATTTATCCGCTCCACCATAAAGACCTTTGAGCCGGCAAACGAACCCCCCGCCGTTCTGGTAAGCGCTTCTAATTCCGATAAAGAGTCCCTGTATTTGTTCTTGAAACAAACGCCTGCGAGAAAAACTTTTTCCATCAGAAGGACAGACAGACTGTCATCAGTGTTTCCGTTTCATCCGAACAAAAAATGTCATATTGTAAAGCACCGTCCCCATTACCTATGTTTCTTCAAGACGGTATTGCAGAGCTTCCGCAATGTGCTCGTCTTTGATGAGCGCATCCTGCGCCAGGTCGGCGATTGTGCGGGAAACTTTCAAAACCTTGTCAACGGCTCGCCGTGAAATAGAAAATTTCTCGACCGCTAGGCGCAGAAGTTTCATTCCTGAGGAGCCGGTTCCGCAGAACTTCTTTACTCCCGCTGAATCCAGGCGGGCATTCGTGTAAAAGCCCTTAATATCTTTTAGCCGCTCCAGCGCAATTTTCCGCGCAGCGACGACCCTGCCGTGAATCTCAGCGGAACTTTCCGCAGGACGCTCGGAGTAAATTTCATTGAATTTAAGCGCAGGGACTTCCACCTGTATGTCAATCCTGTCCATTATGGGGCCGGAAATTTTCCCCCGGTATTTTTTTATCTGGTACGGGGTGCAGATACACTGCTTCGTCGGGTGCCCGTAATAACCGCACGGGCAGGGATTCATCGAAGCGACGAGCATAAAAGAAGCGGGGAAAGTGCTCGTGCCTCTTACCCTCGCTATCGTGATACGCCCGTCTTCAAGAGGGCCCCTCAAGACCTCTACGACGTTCCTTTTGAACTCGGGGAACTCGTCAAGAAAAAGTATTCCGTTATGGGCGAGCGATATTTCCCCCGGCTTTGCATTCGCTCCTCCGCCTACGAGAGCGATGTCCGAAATCGTGTGATGCGGCGACCTCCATGGGCGCGTCCTGAATAAACCCACTCCTTCCGGGAGCAGATGACAGGCGGAATAAATGCAGGTCGTTTCTATCGCTTCTTTTTCGGTCATCATGGGCATAATGCCTGGGAGCCGGCGGGCGAGCATCGTCTTGCCGGCCCCGGGAGGTCCTATCATAAGGATATTGTGCCCGCCTGCGGCGGCAACCTCAAGAGCCCTCTTGACGAAACGCTGGTTCTGCACGTCCCTGAAATCAGGATATTCCACGACCCGGCCGCCGAACGCATGCCCCTCAAAAGGCGCTATTTGAGAGACGCCCGTCAGATGCTCAAACAATTCTCTCAATGTCTTCACCCCTACAATTTCAATTCCCTTTACCGTTACGGCTTCCGGGCAGTTGGCAAGAGGAAGGAAAACCCTCTTTATCTTTTTCCTTTTTGCCATAAGCATCGCGGGAAGAATGCCCCCGCCTGCCTTGACCTCCCCCGAAAGAGAGAGTTCACCGAGAAAAAGAGTAGTGTCGAAGTCATCATATTTTATCGGCATCACCGTCGCGAGAATTCCGACAGCCATTGCGACATCAAACTGCGTTCCTTCTTTCTTAACGCTGGCGGGGGCGAGATTTATCAGAATTTTTTTGCCCGGCAGGGAATAGCCGGAGTTTTTCAAAGCCGAATCAAGCCGCGCGCGCGCCTCCTTTACGGAAGCGTCAGGTAAGCCGACAATGGTGAAAAGGGGCATTCCCCTCGAAACATCGACTTCCGCATTTACGACATAGGCATTGATGCCTATAAGGGAAGACGATTTAACCTGGGTCAGCATAAAAACATTTCTCCCAATGCGAGCAAGCTCGCACGCTACATTCCTATCAATGGTTTAAGTATATCAAATAATTTCGGAAAATCAGAACAGTAGATAGAGGTAAAACATCAGCGGGGGAATTATTTGATGACGGCGATTTTGTAGATCTTTTTAAAAGAACCCTTTGAATTTTTTATCTTTATGTAACAGATGTAGCCGCCTTTGGCGACTTTGTTTCCCACTTCATTTTTCAGGTACCAGACAATTTTATTCGGCCCGGCTTTACCACCGCCGCTTCTCTTGTCGCCCATGGAATCGTCAGGGAAAGATACTTCCTCGTCCGGCTCGAAATGCCAGGAATAGACCTTCTTCCCGAGCAGGTCGTAAAGCGTAATATCAACCGTTGACGGTTCGCTTAACGTGTACGCGATGGTGGTGTCCCCGAACTTTCTTGCGTCGACAGGATTGGGATAATTGGAAACATCCGATATGCCTTCCGGCGCCGCCTTTGCCTGATAACCCGACGAGACAGGCGACCACCCGCTTATATTGCCCGCCCGGTCGATTGCCCTGACCCGGTATCTGTAGAATTTTCCGGCCTTATTCCGGACAGTTCCGTCCTCATAATTATCAAGCGAGGACGCTATTTCCTCGCCCTGCTTATCGGCGGAAATATTTGAGGAAATCGTGCGCCACCGCGCCGAGGTGTCAACCTGCTCCTGAAGTTCGTAATATTCAACGCCGCTGGCGAGGACCCTCACCCTGTCCATGACAAAACCCGAGGCGTCCTTCCTCTCATAATAACCCGAGAAGGGATTTCCGATAGGTGAAAGAGTTATCACACCGTTTTCGTCAGGGCCGGAGGCGGTAAGACCCGCAACGGCAAGAGCCGATTCTACGCCTTCCATCCCCATCAGAACATCCCACATTACCCCATCGGCGTCGGCATACCTGTCCTTGACGCTCTTCCAGTTCACAAAGTATGAATCACCACTCGGGTCAACGGTGGGTTTATCCGGGGACGAGGGCGCCGTCACGTCAACAAAGAACTGGCAGGCTCCGGGTTCGCTGATATCCTCTGTCTCAACGCTGACCGCCTTGACCGAGAAATAATAGTTTTTCTCCTCCATCGGGTTTTCAACCTTCGCCTTTATAAAGGTACTGGCTGTAACTCTCCATGGAAGATTCTGAACGCCTCCTATTTCTCTTCCGACGGCGTACCACGATTGCTTTATGCCGCCCTTTACCAGATTCTCCGTCGGCCAGTCCGCCGAGACTTCAACACTGCTGTTCACCCACGCGTTTTTCATAACCGGCGCGGGCGGACGCGGGAGATACTCACTCTTTATCACCGACAGCGCCGATGCAAACGACGCATCGTTAATAAGACGCTCCGGCGGATTTATCGTTATCCAGTCGTTCGTCATCTGTCCCACAACCACGCCTACGGAATCATTAAGCGCCGCATCGGAAGCAATGTCAAAAGAAACAAATATCCTCGGCGTTTCCCTTGAAATAACGAGAGACGGGGTAAGGGAAACCAGGCAGGTTCCTCCGCTAAAGACATCATTCCCTGAAGAAATCAGAGAGTCGCCGACAACATCAAAATTAAACGTTTCTTCATTCCAGACCCTCGTGAGTTTCCCGTCGCCGTTGGAGTCCAGATAAACGAGAACCGCGCTTATGTCGCCGTCGAAATGCCCCGGCGCAGGCGCTCCGTAACCCGCCGTGTAATTGAGCGAAAGTTTTATCTTTTGAAGAGCGGGTTTCCCGTCAACCGCCTTGACGGTGGTTGAGGAAACATAAATATCCATTGCGAACATCGGGACGGCGCGCTCGCTTTGAGAGCACGACGGAGGAGCTGAGTTGCTTATGACCACATCCATTCTCACCGGTCTTATTGTGGCGCTCCGGGATTCTATAGGCAGGTCGTCCAGAAGTTTCGGAACATTCGGCATGGAAATGAAAAAGAAAGAAGGCGAGGTGAACTTGGAGCCGAGCGTCGCCGGAGGCTGGGCATTCATAGAAAGGTTGTAAATGAGAAAATACGTCTTTGCAACGGTGCCTATTGTCTGAACCGTGTTTATTTCAAAGACGGAGGTCTGGTCGGGCATAACGTCCCAGGCGGTCTCAATATAGAAGGTGTCGGACGTATTCGAAACAATATTTTTCTTCTGTCCCGCGCCTTTTCCGCCGGTGACTTGAAGCGTATAACCGACATATTTATTTTCCTTCCAGCCCATATTGGCCTTGGTGACGGAAAAAGCGGTCGTCAGACCGCAACCTGTGAAACTGATTTCTTCAAACATAATATTCGTTGCGCCGCTTTCCGTAAACCCGTCCGAATGTCCTATCAACTGGTCCTTCGAGGACGAAAACAGCCCGTCGCCGTCAAGATCCCTGAAAATTCTTATCTTTTCTATGTCTTTATCCGGCACGTCGCCGCCGAGTCCGACCCTCATTCCCAGCCAGTCGGCTTCCGACTCGGGATCGCCGATTCCCGGAGTTTTCGTCGTGAGCGAGAATTTTTCAACAAGAATGTCCTTTTCACCCTGCACGACTTCGTTCGCAATCACGCCGTACCCTTCCGAATCCCTCCAGGGCGAGACGGTCACGACATCGGGGTATTCCTTGATTGTCGCGCCCACCACGCCGAAGTCAACGCTTTCGACAAGGTCGGGAGCGACCACGAAGAAAGAACTCGTCCCCGGAGGCAGAATTTTAAAGCCGACCCACTTGCCTACCGTCGCGAGGTTTGCAATGTCAAAAGCGACAAAATAGGTCTTCTCCTCGCCCGCCCAGTCGGTTCCCACCTTTTCCGGGACCTTAAAACTGATATTCGCAACCCCGTCGATAAAAACCTCGCTGCCGTAATTGATGAGACCCGGATATTTGTAAGTTGTCGTGTCGTATCTTGTATCCCATGAATCAAGCACTCCGGGTATGCCGCCGCCGTCTGTCTCATAAAGGTCCCTGTAAATTTTTATCGCCTCAATGTCGGCGTCAACGCCGGAACCGATGCGGTGAATTTTCATTCCGTTGATAACCACATCGTGCTGGTCGCTCCTCAACGCGAGCTGCGCGAAAGCAACATTCCTGGCGCCCTGGATGACCTCAGCCACGCCGAGGTCGGTCGGCGTCACTTTCAGAGTATCTTCCGTCGCGAGCTGCTGCGTCTGGATTGAAGCAATCGCAGGAGAAAACTCCTCGACTATATGCGGCGTCTCAACATTAAAGGCGCCCCTGTCATTTATCTGCACCCCCGTATAGGCGCCCGGAGTGGCGCTGTTGGCAAAATCAAAAACAATGAAGAAATACTGGGTCACCCCGTTATTCAAAGACAAGTCCTTAATTGTCTGAATTTTGGTCGTCGTCGAAAAATCAAGAGAACAGACGGCATCCGTAAACGTTCCCGAGGAAACGAGAATATCCGACAGCCCCCACACGCCGTAGTTGGGGTCCCCGGGCTGCTGGTCGTCCGCGTAAAGTTTGACCGTTTTCACATCGGGGTCAATCCCCGTTCCTGACCTTGTGAGCCGCAGCGCGCGCCACGGAATTTCATAGCCGGAAGCCCGAAGGGCGAGTTTTTCCATCGGAATGCTGGATTCTCCCTGGTTGACCGTGCCGGGGGCGATGGAAGAAGCGTCTATATACATGATTCTCTGTGACGCTTTCAGCGGCTGCGGGGGCGAAATATACCCAGTTCCGGCAAATTCAGGGTCAATCTTGTTCGGTTTGGAAACGACCAGGTAGCCGGCTTCGGGGTCGCCTTCAATTTTGAGCGAAGTCGTAAGACCCGGCGTAGCGACGTCCGATATTGAAAGGTTTATAAAATACCTCTTTTCCCGCGGCACAAAAGGATTATTCTTCGGCCCGATTTTTCTTTCCTCCTCATTGCCCGTAAAAATAAATTTCGCCTGCCCCTGACTGAAAGTTCCGGAGGCGATATTAATATCCGAATCGGAGTTAAATTCCCCGTTGTTGTTTGCGTCATACCAGACGCTGATGTTGTCAATATCGGAATCCTCAGCGCTGCCGGCCTGGTCGATAATCAGTTGTGTCCAGTAAGCATCCGACTGGTCGGTTTCAACATTCACGACCAGAACGGGGAGGTCCCTGTCCCCCTGGTTTAACTGGCGGTCTTCAATGAGAGAAGTCGCATCGGCAAAGTCAAACGTAACTATGTCCGCATATTCTTTCACCTCCACGGGGGTGATTCCGAACGGGTTAAAAACCGCAACGGTATCATCAACGCCATCAACCCGGAAGTAGTCTTTTGATTCAAAATTCATCCCGATTTTCTTTCCCTTCTCGGCAAACGGGTCAATGTCATAAGTTATTAAATAGTGCTTCTGCTCCTGAGCCGCGGGAATAAAATAAATTTCCTGCCAGCTGTTCTCCTCAAACGCGATGAATGTCGTTGAGGAACCGGCCGGGAAAGCGCCGTAAGAGTGGGCGACAAGGTCGCCTTCAACCATCGCCACGCGCACATCCGATTTTCCCGTCGGCGTATTCGTCGCGGTGTTAACCACGGGATTCCCCGCTGTATCCGTGGCGCCGGAAACATAGTACCAGACCTTCACAACGTCAATTCCCCAGTTGTCAAGGTCTCCGAGTTTGTCAATTCCCATACCGCTCCACCAGACGGCGCGGGGCGTCGCGGGGTCAATTTTGAGAATCAGTTCCTCAAAAACCCTGTTCGTGTCGCCCTGTGTCACCTGTGATATGGCAGGCGACTTGGGACTCACAATCATAATGTCCTTTGTCGCAATGACCGACGGCTGCTGCGACTCGCACGGAAATACGTTCGGCTCGTCCGCATCCTTCTCTAGGTCATGGTCATAATCATAGAAAGTAGCGACCCTGTTGGCGCCTTCCATCCACGCAAAAATTGCGGCGTCGTTTGAAAGAACAACCCCTGCGGTTACACCCACTTCGGCGGAATTGCGGAAGGAATAAGCGATGTAATAAGTCGCCGTTGACTGGGATATTACCTGCGCCCGAGGCTCCGAAAGATTATTGGGGTTCCTTAATGTAATAATGCAAATCCCCGGCTCTAACTGACCGAACGTTTCAACGCCTTCCGAAATCAATTCGTCCGTATTCGGAGAAAATTCCTGGTAGCCGGTGCCGCCCACGGCCTGCACATCCCTGTATATCCTGATTGACTCTATATCCGTTGAGGGATAATTGACAACAGGGTCTGTCCCCTCTTTGCGGCCGCCGTCGGCGGAGCCGGTGAGACCCATTCTTATCTCTGACCACGGAACCGTATATTTGTCCGTGACCATATCAAGGCGGAGAAACCCGAGTTTATTAGTTCCCTGATAGACCGTATTCGTCGAATAAACGAGATTGTGCGGGTAAACGGTAATTTCGCCGGGCGAGGTGGCAATCGTCGCCGTGGGGAGACATATTTCAAAGTTGTTTGAAGAAAGAGCCGCATCAGGATTGTCTTCCCATTTAAAATATGTCCTGTCCTTCATTCTTATTATAAACGTTTTGTCCGGCTCGGTGTATTTGGAAATTGCAACCGTTATAAAATAGTTCTGCGGGCTGACTCCTATTGTCTGGGGCTGGCTCCAGGTCAAATATGCCTTTGTAGCGCTGAAGGTGGCCGATGCAAGAAATATGTCGGAAGAAGCGCCTCCGAGGTTATCGGGGTCTTCGTCCGGAGGAGCGTCAAATCTTCCGTTGGCGTTACCGTCTTTCCACACGCGGATTGCCAGAATATCTTCATCTTTTGTCCCTCCGACATTGTCAATATCCAGGCCTTCCCAATCACCCGTTCCCGAATTGGTCCACAAATCGAGACGTTCGATGTACCTGTTGACCGCCCCCTGATAAATTCTTCCGGCGCTGCCGTACTCGTCCATTTGTATAATTCTATCCCCGGGATAATCCGGATCCGGATCACCGGGTTTCCCTTTCGTTTCGGGGTCGACATACGGCTTGACGACTGCCCCCTGAATAACAAGGTCGGCCGAGGTGCCGCAAATGCTGTTGTCTGCCTGGTCAACGGCTGATATTTTTACCGGCGGGACATCCGGCGGATCGGTCACATGGCTGTCTTTGACCTTTATGATTTTTGCTCCGAGGTCGGCTTTTGTAAAATTGTAATACGGCGGGAACGGCGATGTAACTTCCGCGGTGCCGGTCGCCGTGAAAGACGCGATTCCCGTATAGTAAATCCAGTCATCCTCCAGAGCATCAGGATTGCCGAGAGGCGGCCGGCCCGTGCAAATGTTGCCCATGCCGCCGGCTCCGTATCGGTCAAGCGCTTCAACGGTGACGGTCACATCGGTCAAAACGGGGGCTATGCCGTCGTGAGTAACCTTGAACCTGACAGCGTCGGAAGGATAAACCGTCACTGCTTGCTCGGCATCAGCCCACCCCTTGTCGGGCGACTCATTAACGGTGATGGTGTGAAGACCTTTGATTTCATCTCTATAATAGAAACTCTCGGTTGAGGTCCCCGAGGCTATCAGAACTCCAACGGTTGTCCAGGGCGGGGCGCCCGTGGTTGAAAAACCCTCCTGAGAGGAGGAGCCGGACAGCGGAAGTTGAATATTCTGCGGCGCCTTGGATTCGTTGTCGAATTTATCCCTGAGCTGAACGGTTATTATATACGAACTGCCGAATGCGGTGTAATCATCGACTCCTGCAATGGCACGTCTCGCCGGCGTGGTAAAGACAATTTTTACAATATCCGCGCCCCAGACGTCGCAATACTGCGAGGCGTCTGTCCAGCCAAGCGCGATGGCGCTCTCTTCTACTTTTATCTCGTGATGACCGCTCTTCGTGTTCACATAAAAGAAAGACGCCTCATCTTCGCCCATCGGAATCGTTATGCTGTCTGTCGATACCCAGACGGTTGAGGTAACGGACATATCATATGATGGCGGGTCCTGTATCTGGGATTTAAGCGCAAAAGCCACACCCGCAGGGTAGTCACTGGGAATCGGCGATGGATTGCCGTACTTGTCCTGGGTCTGAAAAGTTACCAGAGGAGATGTCGTTCCGGCAGTGAGGGACTTTCCGTTTCCATCTGTCATTGCCGTCGTTATAAAAACAATATACGAAATGGAAGCGGGATTGATTGTCTGCGTCTGGCTGCCTTTCCACTCACCGTTATTGTAGGAAACTTCCGTTACCGGATGACCCACGCGGTCGGAAGTAAACCAGAATTTACTTGCGTAGGTATTCGTCGTAAATGTTATGTACGTAGTGGACGAACTCCACACTTCCTCGCCATCAAGCAAAAAGTGGTAAAGCCCCGCAATGGCATCATTGCCGGTGGCTTTCAAATAACAGACCTTATTTTCGGCGACAACTTTTTCGTTATGCCAGTTATCCCGCGTGTGAATTTCAATCCTATGCTTTTCCGCGTCTAATTCCGTTGTGGTGCCGGCTGTCAGGGTTCTCGGATCCGTTGTGAAAGCAATATACGAAATATCATACGGGTTAATCCTTATGTTGGTCACGGCAGAAACAATGCCTGTGCTAAAAGCCGTTATCGTCCATGAGGACGGGGTAATGGTGTCCCAGGATGCCTTATGGTCGTTATAGTAAAACTCGCAGAAAGTCCCTCCGTCGTCAATTTTTATGCTGGCTCCGGAATATTCCGGGTCATCGTGCGGCTCATCCGGGTCGGAGGTGTTAATTTTAAACTTGGAGAACACACCAGGCATTGAAGTCCCGCCGATTTTGAGGTCGGGGTCATCGTTGGAATCGGTTTTAAGGCGTACATAGGACTTGCCTGTTTCGGACAGGTTGCCGTACTGGTCGTATCTCACCACCTTAAACTTTGTCGTCCAGCAGTTGTCATCCTGAGAGCCGAGGGTCTTTTCGGCGGGCGCCGTGTCAAATACATATTTTGCCGGCCCTGCGCCTTTTGTCTCAATCAGACCCGACTCACCCTCAACAGCAGGGTCATCAATGATTTGAATCTTTGCCCTTACCTGGTCGGCTGCTTTCGTTGAAACATAAAGATTAACCGCCATTTCCGTCCCTCCTATTACGCCATAAGCATTCGTCGTCGCCGAAGAAATACTATGACCTTCACCATCCGAAAAATAGGGTATGGCATCACCCGGCTGGTAGTCTACTATTGAAACAATGAGGTCACATACTTTACCTTCCGCCTGTTTCGGGTTGCCAAAGTTGTCGGCGGCGGTTCCTATGATGGCTATTGACTCGCCCGCCGCAACTGTTGTTAAATCTGCCGTCGGCGAAACGACAAATTTAAAGAGGTTTCCGGCGGTAACGGTGATTCCCTCCTGCACTCCGGAAATGCCTGCATACCAGTCGTCCTGCGCCTTTATCCAGAAACCCCCTCCGGCAGTGCAGAGGAATGAATTTACAAAATCTTTTTGTCCCATATTATTAGTCACAAAAGTGTAATCATCCGGAAGGTCTGTTAGGTCATGCGAATTATTGGACGTAAACTTAACGACGCCGCCGAGGTAACCGTTCCAGTCCTTGGCGTAGCTCTTATTACCGACCCAGACCCCGTATTTATCGTACGAACCCTTACAGACATTATTAAAATTATCCTTCGCTTTTACCGTAAAGGAGAACGGGGTTCCTGCTGCTGTGTTGACAGGAATATCTTCAAGAACAAGTTTTGCGGGGTCCGAGTTGTTCACAATAATGTTGCCGGTGGCGCCCGTGGCGATGCCGGTCGCGTAGGCATAGATTTTATTCTCTGCCTTAACCTCCCTCAATTTTACCCAGCAGACGGCAGAACCGTTCGCATCGATAACCACGCTCCCCGGCAGTGTGGCGGAGGAGGATGTCGCTCCCAGCGTGACGGTCGGCTGCGCATCCTTGGCAATGTTAAAATTATCGTCCCTGAGGTATATGTCAAAATCCCATTCGGTCTCGCTCGCCTCGTGGACGTCGGGTATTTCCGTTTTACCGTAACCTTCAATAATGCTTTCTCCCGGAAGAACGATGACTAATTGTGAGCCGGCGGCCGCCCTGATATCCACCTTAGGCGTCTGGTATGTCGGGTTGTTGAGCGCTCCGTATATTTCGTTTGCGGTGAGCGTCCAGGAACCGCGGGTAATCATCGTAACGTCAAAATAGCGGGAACCGTTGTTGAGAGCCAGCGTGGACGAATAAGCGGCGTAGGGGTCTGCCGCCGTTAAACCGACCTGGCAGTTTGTTGAAACGGTGTTGTAGTACACATCCGCCGCATAAACGGTTACCGTAAATGCAATTCCCGCGGTCTGTTCCGCAGGTTTACTCCCCTTCCCGCCGGCGGGCTGGTTTCCGGGGTCATACGACTCCCCTGGCAGGATAACAAGCAGGCGGTCAAGGGATGCAGGACCGACGTTAAAAACAGACGAGGTAATCTGTCCATAATCAGTGCCTTCCCCGGGATAACAATGTTTAGCCGTTATTGTCGTCGTCGCGGCTGTTTTGAGAGTGAACCAGAACGGCTCAGTCCCCCCTGTGAGCGTTCTTGAAGAGAGCTCCGTATCGTATTTGTCGGATGAGGTCCCATTAACGTCGGGACTCACATCGGGATTTATGTTCCAGTACTGGTCAACGCAGTTGACCGTAATGGTAAACTCAGCGCCTGCCGTCTGTGTCAGCAGACCGGAACTGTCTTTTCCGGATTCGGTTCCGGGGGCGGGTGTTTCACCGGGGAGAAGAACCTGAAGTTTCACCGCGGGCCCGTAGCCGATTGATATCGCTTCAGAAGTGTAGCAGTCAAGAGAAAGCAGCGTGTCGGATGATGTGATGTGCTGGGCCCCTTCTTCTTTCATCGTTATGATAAACGTTGCAAAACCGTTTGCCAGTTGTTTGTCGTCCGGCTCATCATCGTAAAGGTCTGTCGTTTCAATCGTCACGGTCGGCGTCGCCATTGTCTGGTTGTAGAACATATCGCAGGCAAGAACCGTTACCGTAAATGCTCCACCTGCCGGCTGCATAGAAGGATTACCCGACAACCCGAGATTGGAAACGTCCCCGGGAACATACGTCTGATCCGGACACAAAAGCAGAAGTTTATTCTTCGTATAACTTTTTATATTCACGACTGACGAAATATTGGGCGTTCTGGCGCCGGATGCGGTGACTGTCTGGGTTGAATGATAGGAATTTATTCCCTGTGAACCCGTCTTCATTGCAATCAATACATTTGTCGTTCCGTTTATTAACTGAACGCCCGTCGGAGGCGGGGCGAAATTATCGGAAGTCGTAATTGCAAAAGCACCTGCCTCCGAGTAGGTTGGATTAACATTCCAGTAAGGGTCGGTTGCATTTACCGTAACGGTGAAAGAAAGACCCGCCGTCTGCTCTTTCGGCTCCCCGCTCTTTCCCGTAAGAGAACCCGGAACAGCCGTCTGTGTCGGCAGGAGAACCTGATATTTTACGGCGCTTCCGTAATTAACATAAACGCCCGAAGCGACGTGAGCGGTATATAAAGTTCCGGTTTCTTCCGTATCGGTCGCGGTAACCGACCATGTTCCTCTGGTTACGAGTTTCATATTGAATTTATAGGACCCGCCGCTCATCGTCATATCCGTAACGTCGTAACCCCAGTCCTTATAATACGGGTCGTTGGCGTCTATGCTGACCTTCGCTTCGGTGGGCGGGTCAACGAAGTTCCAGTAATTATCAACGGTATTAACCGTAACGGTAAAGAAAGTCCCGGCGGTCTGCGGCGTCACGGGGCCTTCTTTCCCCGTCGTATATCCCGGTCTTGTATCTTCGCCGGCAAGAAGGCACTGAAGTTTTGCCGGCGAGCCGCTCTTAACGGGAATGTCCGGCGTTGTGAATGCTGCAAGAGCGGAACCGTCGGTCGTGGAAACTGTTATCGTCCATTTATTACCAATACCAGATGGGTCATTTGTCACCAGCGTTGAAGTAAAGACGGCAAAACCGCTGGAAAGACCCTTTTGGGGAGACGGGTCAAACCCGTAAAGTTCGTCGTTCGGGTCTGAAGTGCTGCTTATTTGTACGGTATTATTGGCGGCGTAATTCCTGTTCCACCAGTCGTCGCAGGCGAGAACCGTAACCGCAAATGCGGTTCCGGCTGTCTGGGTTGAGGGAGAATTCTGGTAACCGTAAGGAATGCTGTTCCACTTGCCCGGAACGTGCGCCATTCCGGGGGTAAGAACAAGCAATTTCGTCGCAGTGTTGTAATCAACGGTTATGACCGAGGATGTGGAAGAATTAAGACCGCCGCTCCAGTCCGTAGCGCAAACCACAGCGGTGGATGCCCTCACCAGAGTAACGTCAAACGTTCCCGCGCCGCCGACCAATGAGTCCTCGTCCGGTTCCTCATCAAACGGGTCGGTCGTGTTTATTTTTACCAGTGGATTGTAATCCGTATTTATGTTCCAGTCGTCGTCAACGGCATAAACGGTAACCGTAAACGTCACACCCGCCGTCTGATTGATTAAACCCGCGCCTTTGCCGTCATCCGTTCCCGGCTCATGCGTTTCATTCGGCACAAGGCAGAGAAGTTTCGTAGCAGGGGCAGGTGTCACAACGACTTTCGCCGTCTGGGAAGAAGTCAACTGCCCGCTCACATCCGCTGCAATTATTGTCCATGATGAGTCCGCTGTCTTGAATGTTATTATAAATGCCGTCGTCCCGTTCGCAAGAAATCTGTTCGCAGGCGGCGGGGCGTTGCCGTCTTCAAGCGTTATTGAGACCTCGGGCGAGGTTGAGGCGTTCGTGTTCCACCAGTTGTCGCAGGCGTCAACCGATATCGTAAACGGTGTCCCCGCAATCTGCTCGCCCGGAGCTCCGCTCTTGCCATAAGTTGTTCCCGGCTTCCTGAGCTGCGGCGGCAGAATCACCCTCAATCGGGTCGGCGTGTTCGGATTTACCATAACTTTCGCCGTCGTGGATGAAATTAACTGCCCGCTAACATCTTCCGCCATTATCGTCCATGCCTTATTTGCCTCCTTAAACGTTATAATGAAATTAGTTGTTCCGTTTATCAGAGTTCCGGATGACGGAGGCGTCGCATTCGTATCTTCCAGTGTTATTGAAACATCCGGCGCAGTTGAAGTATTCGTGTTCCACCAGTCGTCGCAGGCGTCAACCGATATCGTAAACGGAGTCCCCGCTACCTGCTCGCCCGGAGCTCCGCTCTTGCCATAATTTGTTCCCGGCGCCCTGCTCTGCGGCGGCAGGAGCGCCCTCAGGCGGGTGGGTGTGTTCGGCTGGACATAAACAGGAGATGAAATACTTAATGTGTATCCATCCGGATTTCTCCCGCCGCCCTTGTCCGTTGCCGTGAGCGTCCAGGTAGTATTTGCCGTCTTGAACGTTACGATAAATGTTGTCGTTCCGTTTATCAGATATTTATTGGAAGGTTTAATTCCATTCGTATCGGTTATCGTAATTTCAACGAGAGGGTTATCAAGAGAATTTCTGTTCCAGTCGTCGTCAACGCAGTTCACCGTTATCGTAAAAGGAACCCCCGCTGTTTGCGTCGAGACGGTTCCCGTCTTGCCTGTCGGTGTTCCAGAGGCCGCTTGTTCTCCCGGAACAAGAACCTGCAGTTTCGTCGCCGTATCGGGAGCAATCTCATAACCGGGGCTTGTATAATCGGCATAACCCGATGCGGTTGATTTCACGACCCAGTTTGCGCCGACGGTTCTCGGAAGAATTGCAAAGTTCTTCTCACCGGAAGCGAGGAACTGCGGATTTACAATGACTTCGGCATTCGGGTCGTCAACGGAAAGAGTTACTTCGGGATTATAAGTTTTAATTATATTCCAGAATCTATCAACCGCTTTTACTTTTACCGTAAAGGTTGAACCCGCATATCCGGTATAAGAAGACCCTGAATAGCCGTCATCGGAACCCGGGTCATATATCTGCGACGGCAGAAGCGCTATAAGACGATAATCATTCGTGTCCGGCTTGACTTCAAACTGGGAAGAAACGTTCGGTGTATATGCTCCTGCATCATCGGCTGTAATTGTGTGGGTGGTAATATTTCCAATACGCGGGCTGAACCAGAAATCGGCGGCGCCGCTTACGAGAAATTTCGGCGCTTCTTTTTCAGCGTAATTATCCGTTGTCGTCAGCGAGACCTGCGGATTATTCACCGCGCAGAGGTTCCAGAAGTTATCCGTGCTGTAAACGGAAAGAGTAAATGTTGAGCCGGCGGCATGCCAGTTAACAGTGCTGTCCTTGCCGGCTGGCGTTCCCGGCTGCCTCGTCTGACCCGGCAGAATCACCTGAAGCCGCAGGTGAGTGGTGTCCGGCTCCACGGAAACCGCCGCTGTTGTCGTGGAATTCAAAACTCCGATTGTGTCGGAAGCGGTAATCGTCCAGGTCGTCCCGACGAGGTCGTCCGCCGACTTGAACGTAACGGTAAAAGTTGAAACGCCGCTGTAAAGAACTCTGTTGGAAATCGGGTCATCATTCGGATCTGTTGTTGTAACGGAAACCGTCGGCTCCGTTGATGCGACGGTGTTCCACAAATAATCGCAGGCGCGGATGGTAATCGTAAAAACAGTTCCCGCTATCTGCTGTGCCGGCACGCCGTATTTTCCATTTTGGCTTCCGGGGTCGTATGTCTGACCCGGAAGAATCGCCGCAAGTTTTACGGGGGCGGTCGGTTTAACGTAAACTGTCGACCCGTTCAGCAACAAGCCGTATCCGGTATCATATTCGCCGGCAAATACTAACCGGTTCAGGTTTGCCGTCTTCAGAGTTATGAAAAATGTTGTCGTGCCGTTTATGAGAGTATTGGTCGACGGCAGGACGGCATTTGAATCCGTTGACGTTATGCTGACGGTTGCGGTCGTAGGAGTAATGTTGTAACTTGAATCAAGCGAGTTAACGGTAAAGGAAAATCCAACGCCGGCCGTCTGTGTTGAGGCGGAGCCCGTTTTTCCTTCGCAGGGAACATTTGACTCGCCCGGCAAAAGCACCTGCAGTTCCACGGGAATTCCGGGAATACATTTAATTCCCGAATGTGTGTAAGACGACAGTTTAATTGAATCAAGGTCCTGCGCCGTCAGATATGAAGTCGTGTTTGCCTTTACGAGAATCACGTCAAAAATTGCGATTCCGTTCGACAGGTCGGCAGGCGGGTCGGGCATGTCTCCGGCATAACTGCTCGCCAGCCCCACATTCGCAACTGCGTTCTCCTGAAGGTTCCAGTAATCGTCAACGCCCCTTACGGTAATCGTAAAAGGAATTCCCGCATACTGGTTCAGAACAGAACCGTACTTGCCGCCGCTTGAGACATTCCCGTCGTCGGGATATTCATCAGGAACGAGAACCTGCAGTTTTGTCGCCGCGGCCGGTTTCACATAAATTCCGGACGAAGTCGCATTTGAATAACCGCTGCCGTTTGAAGTTGTCAGCGTCCAGGTGGAATGGGCTGTCTTGAACGTAACGACAAAAACCGTCGTTCCCTGACTCAACTGTTTAGAAGACGGATAGGCGCCGTTCGGGTCGGTACCGGAAGGCCCTACAATTCCGACGGTCGGCTCGACTGCCGTCTGGTTAAAATAATCGTCGCAGGCGTAAACGGTGATTGTAAACGGCTTGCCTGCCTCCTGCTGGTCCGGCGTGTCGTCCGACTTGCCCGTCGGCG
>JBDRMV010000065.1:0-3766 GCA_043811795.1 bacterium
ATGAAAAGAGTTTATCACTTTATCGGAAAAAATGCTGAGGGTAACACGAAAATGAAGAATGATCTCGGGGGTAAAGGCGCGAACCTCGCCGAAATGGCGAGTATAGGCGTGCCGGTTCCTCCCGGATTTACAATAACAACCCAAACCTGTCTTGAGTATTATAAGGAAGGCGGTATGCCTCGGGGCCTCATGGACGAAGTCGTGAAGAACCTGAAACTTGTGGAAAAAGATCAGGGGCTTTTATTAGGCGCTAAGGATAAACCTCTTCTCGTGTCGGTGAGGAGCGGCGCCCGGGTTTCAATGCCGGGGATGATGGATACGGTTCTTAACCTGGGGTTAAACGACGATTCCGTCGTCGGTCTTGCCAAGATGAGCGGAAACGAACGTTTCGCGTGGGACTGCTACAGGCGTTTCATACAGATGTTCGGCGATGTCGTGATGAATGTCCGCCCTTCAAAGGAAGAGGAAGATCCTTTTGAGATGATATTGGACAAGGTCAAAAAAGAAAAAGGCATTTCCAATGATACGGATTTGAAAGTGGAGGATCTTAAGAAACTCGTAACCGGATACAAAAAACTTGTGAAAGATAAAGCCGGCAGGGATTTTCCCTCCGCCCCCATGACCCAGCTTGAGGAAGCAATAAAGGCCGTTTTTTCTTCCTGGCATAACGAAAGAGCAAACAAATACAGACAGCTCAACGGTATCCCCGATGAGTGGGGCACGGCCGTGAACGTGCAGACGATGGTTTACGGGAACATGGGCGATGACTCTGCGACGGGAGTGGCTTTTACGAGGGACCCCGCGACGGGCGAAAAGAAATTTTTCGGGGAATATCTCGTAAACGCCCAGGGAGAGGACGTCGTCGCCGGCGTGCGTACGCCTCAGCCGATAAATAAAGCCGCCAAGACCGAAGATTCGCAGGTTTCGCTGGAAGAAAAATTCCCAAAGGTTTACGGGGAACTTGTAAACATTTATCAGAAGCTTGAAAATCATTACAGGGATATGCAGGATTTGGAATTTACCGTGCAGAAACAGCGTCTTTATCTCCTTCAGACGAGGACGGGGAAGAGGACGGGTTTTGCTTCGGTGAGGATTGCCTACGAGATGGTGCAGGAAAAACTTATAGATAAAAACGAGGCGCTCAAGAGAATAGACCCCTACGGTCTGGAGCAGCTTCTCGCTCCGATTTTTAATCCGAAGGATACTGAAAAAGCAAAAGTGGAAGGCAGAAATTTCGCGAAGGGTCTTAACGCTTCTCCCGGTGCGGCGACGGGGCAGGTCGTGTTTTTTGCCGACGATGCGGGAAAATATCCGAAGAGTGTGTTAGTGAGGATAGAGACCTCGCCGGAGGATATAGGCGGAATGAATATTGCGCAGGGTATTCTTACCGCCCGCGGCGGTATGACGAGTCACGCTGCCGTGGTAGCACGGGGAATGGGAAAACCCTGCGTTGCCGGCTGCGGCGCCCTGCAAATATCCTACAAGGACAGGCAGATGAACGCCGGCGGAAAAACGATAAAAGAAGGCGATTTCATTTCAATAGACGGAAGCACTGGCGAGGTCTACGAAGGGCGGATACCGGTAAACCCCTCGGAAGTCGTTCAGGTGTACATAAAGAAAACAATGGACGTTAAAGATGCCAAAACGGCCGCGATGTTCGATGAAATCCTGAAATGGGCTGATAAGGTGAAGAAACTCGGCGTCAGGACAAACGCCGACACGCCCGGTGATTCCGCCGTGGCAATCGCATTCGGCGCTAAGGGGATAGGGCTTACCCGTACGGAACACATGTTTTTCGGCGGTGACAGGATACTCTCCGTAAGAGAGATGATACTCGCCGAAAATGTTGAAGGCAGGAAAAAGGCGCTCGCGAAACTGCTTCCGATGCAGAGAGAGGATTTTGAGGGTATTTTCGAGGTGATGGCCGGGCTGCCCGTCATAATACGGCTTCTTGACCCGCCGCTGCACGAATTTCTTCCCCACACGGACGAAGACCAGAAGGAGATGGCTGATGTGATGGGCATCTCTGCGGATGTCGTTAAGCAGAAAGTCGATTCTCTTCACGAGTTCAACCCGATGCTCGGCCACAGGGGCTGCCGTCTTGGAATAACTTACCCTGAAATCACGGCCATGCAGGCGAGGGCCATAATAGAAGCCGCCTGTAATGTGCAGAAGAAAGGGATAAAAGTGATTCCGGAAATCATGGTGCCCCTTATAGGCCATGTCAGGGAATATGTCAATCAGAGAGATGTGATAAAGAAAGTCGCGGAGAAAATCATAAAAGAGAAGGGCGTGAAACTGAAATATATGGTAGGGACGATGATTGAAGTCCCGAGGGCGGCTCTGACCGCCGACGAAGTGGCGAAAGAAGCGGAATTTTTTTCCTTCGGAACGAATGATTTAACCCAGATGACCTGCGGTTTTTCCAGGGACGATGCGGGTAAGTTCCTTGTGGACTATGTCGCCAAAAAGATTTATCAGAAAGACCCGTTTTCTTCCCTTGACCAGGAAGGCGTCGGAAAACTCGTAAAAATTGCGGTTGACCTGGGAAAGGCGGCAAACAAAAACATTGAAATCGGAATCTGCGGCGAGCACGGCGGAGACCCCGATTCGGTCAAGTTCTGCCACAGGGTCGGTATGGATTATGTTTCCTGTTCGCCGTACAGGGTTCCCCTGGCCCGTCTGGCTGCGGCGCAGGCGGTTCTCGAAGAAAAGAAAAATTAACTTATGGTCGATTTTCTTTATAGGAATTTACAATGAAAAAGACGGTTAAAATCGGCAGTGTTTTTATCGGCGGGAAAAATCCGCCGGTGGTTCAGGGGATGGTAAAAACGCTTCCTTCGGATAAAAAGACAATTCCCGTGATAAAAGAAATGGAAGAGGCGGGCTGCCGTATGGTCAGGATTGCCGTCCCGTCCGCAGACGAGATAAAGCATATTCCCGAAATAAAAGAGAAGATAAGAATTCCTCTCATCGCCGACATTCATTTTGACTGGTCTCTCGCCGTAAAAGCGGCGGAAGCGGGCGTTGACAAAATCAGGATAAATCCTTCTAACATCGGTTCTTCCCTGAAAGTCGGGGAAATTGCAAGGATATGCAGGGAAAGAAAAATCCCGATAAGGGTGGGCTCGAACAGCGGGTCGGTCAAGTCGTTGAACAGAGGGGATTCCGTAAAAACAAGGGCGCGCAAACTTTTTAATGCTGTCGCCGGAGAGGTCGGCATTCTTGAGAAAGCGGGGTTTAAGGACATTGTGGTTTCCGCGAAGGCGGAGGATGTTCCGACGACGATTGAAGTCAATTATCTGCTGGATAAACTGTGTTACCCGATTCACATAGGCGTTACCGCGACGGGAACGGAAGATGCGGGTATTATTAAAAGCTCGATTGCGCTCGGTTCTCTGCTCTCTGCGGGGATAGGAAATACGATAAGGGTCTCGCTGCTCTCCGACCCCGTTTCCGAAGTTAAAGCGGCTTATTCAATATTATCCGAAATTGGCTTAAGCAAAAGGAAAATAAATTTCATTACCTGCCCGACCTGCGGGCGGTGCGGGGTTGATTTGAAAAGTATTCTTGAGAATATCGCATCCTGTTTTCCGGACAGGAATTGCGAAGCGCAGAGAACGCTCAACGTTGCGGTAATGGGCTGCGAGGTCAACGGTCCGGGCGAGGCGAGGAACGCCGACTTCGGAATCGCCTTCGCGGGCGACAAGGCAATCTATTTTGAAAATGGAAAAATAATAAAAACTCTTGAAAAAAAATCCGCCGC
>JBDRMV010000066.1:0-4146 GCA_043811795.1 bacterium
GCCGTTTACATCGGGCTCTTTCCCGATATACCGCGTAACTTATTTATTTTTATGGGGAACTCTTCCATAACCGGCGGAAGGATGTGTCTGCTTAGCGGGGAAGCGAAGGATATGGCAGGGGAGATAAACAAAAAAATGACGTATATTGATTTGTCTTCCAACCCGGTTTTCATGCAGGAATATACGGCGAGTTTATTTTTCCCGCACACGAACCTTGAACTGTTTCCCAGTTACAGGAAAGAATATGAGAAGTAACCGAAGTTTTGCCATAACTATTGACGTCGGCGGAGATGCCTGCCGGAGACGCTCGCGGCTTTGCCAGTGGGGACGCTCACGTGCAAGGATTCGCTTCGGGCAGCCCGGGCAACGGTCAAAAAACTCCTCGCTCACACAGCCCCGCTTGCCAAAAACCGCTCGCTGTAATTTCCTAAACGGCAAAATTTCAGTGGAATTAGTATGAGGATTGCCATTGCAGGTAAAGGCGGAACGGGAAAGACCACTTTTGCGGCTCTTCTGATTAATTTTTTCAGGGAGAAGGGGCCGCGCCCGGTGCTGGCCGTGGACGCCGACCCAAATTCCAATCTTCACGTTCTGCTCGGGATAAAATATGAAAAGACAATTGCCGACATTAGGGAAGATGTGAAAAACGAGCAGCCCCCCGCTGGAATGTCGCGCCCGCAGTATTTTGCTCTTCAGGTAGAGGAGTCAATTATAGAGAAGGATTCAATGGATTTCATTGCAATAGGACATCCCGAAGGCAGGGAGTGTTACTGCTCCGTAAATCACATTCTCAGGGATTTTCTCGAGAAGATGAGCAGGCGGTATCCGGTGGAAGTAATAGATAACGAAGCGGGTATGGAGCACATGTCGCGCCAGACCGACGGGAAAGTTGACTGGCTTATTTTCGTGGCTAACAAAGATAAGGTGAGTCTTTCTTCGGTGAAGAACAGCCTGGAACTGCTCGGGAAACTCAAAGTAAAGGCGGCGAACACGGGGCTTGTTCTGAACAAAACCGAAAAAATACCCGCCTTCGCAAATGAACTGGGCGTGGAAATACTCGGCGTTATTCCGCCCGACGAGAAAATAGAAAAAGCGGCGGAAAAAGGGGAAGTTCTAAAAAAAGTTTCGTCACAGACAGATGAGATAATTGACGGCATAGTCGCCACTTTGCGGCGAATGAAAGATGAAAGATGAAAGATGCAGCCTTCGTCTGAATGAAAGATGAAAAATAAAAGATTAAAGATGCGTATAGAAAAATCGAAAAATTCAGCTTTGAGATTTTTCATTTGTCATTTTTAATTTTTAATTCCGACGAGCAAAGCGAGGAGGATTGATGGATATTGTAAAAGAAAAATCCAGCGGAAAAGTGACGGAAGTAAAAATAGGGCACGGCGGAAAAGAGGTCACGGTCGGCGGCCACGCTACGCTTCCTTTTCTTGATTTTGAGGGGGAGATTCTGCACCGCCCTCTGCTGGCGCTTGAGGTGCACGATTTCCTCAATCCCGACTGGAACCCGTTCCTGCTTGAATACTGGAAGGATTTAAGCGCGGCGGAATGGACGAAGAAGGCGGCGGGCTTTTCTCCCGACCTTCTCTGCGTCCGGTTTCTGTCGGCGGATCCAGATGCGAAGAATACGACCGCGCAGGATGCAGCGAAGATCCTTGAGGCAGTGCTGAAAAATACTTCACTTCCTCTGATTGTGACCGGCTGCGGCAATGTCGCCAAGGACCAGGAAATCATTCCGGCTCTTGCGGAAGCGGCTAAAGGCGAGAATGTTCTAATAGGAATAGCCGTAAAAGAAAATTATAAGACCCTGGCTGCCGCGGCTCTTGCCGGCGGGCATTCTCTTATTGCCGAGACTCCGCTCGATATAAACCTCGCGAAACAGCTGAACATACTCATTTCCGATATGGGGCTGGGTGTGGATAAAATTGTTATGCATCACAGCACCGGCGCTCTGGGATATGGCATGGAATACTGCTATTCGATTATGGAGCGGTGCCGCCTCGCGGCGCTTTCGGGCGACGCGATGATGTCGCCGCCGGTAATGAATTTTATCGGTCAGGAATGCTGGAAGACGAAGGAGGCGAAAGAAAATTTCAATCTGGGTCTGACGTGGGAGAACGTAACGGCGACGACTTATCTTGAAGCCGGCAGCGATATAATTGTTTTAAATCATCCGGAGAGTTTAAAAAAACTGAAAAGCGTGATTGACCGGCTGAGTGAGGGAGGTGAACAGTGAAAATTTTAGTATTGAATTCCAGAATTTATTCGCTGGAGTACGAGTTGCTGAAAATGCCCGAAGAGCGGGTTTTATGTGACGGAAGAATCACAAGAATCGGAGCGGAGTCATCCATTATCACGCATAAAATAACCGGCAAAGAACAGGAGAAAATCGTAATGCCCGTTTTTGACCACCAGAAGGCGCTTGAAATGATTCTGAAAATTCTCTCCCGGCCGGAAACAGGATTGATAAAAAGCGCCAAAGATATAAAGGCGCTCGGTCACAGGGTCGTTCACGGCGGCGAGGACTTTCCGGAATCCGTGAAAATAAACGCGTCCGTTAGAAAAAAGATATATCAGAACATCCAGCTGGCTCCTCTGCACAATCCCTACAATCTTAAAGCGATTGACGCGGCTTTGAAGGTTTTTCCTCATACGATGCAGGTCGCGGTCTTTGACACCTCTTATTATCAGAAGATGCCGCCGGAGGCGTATTATTATGCCCTGCCCTTTCATCTCTACAAAGAACACCAGATAAGAAGATACGGTTTTCACGGAATCTCGCACAAATATGTGTGCGAAAACGCGGCAAAAATACTGAAGAAACCGATAAAGAATCTGAAAATAATATCTTTTCATCTCGGTCAGGGTTGCTCGGTATCCGCTATCAGGGATTGTGCGCCGGTGGATACTTCCATGGGGTTTTCCCCTCTGAGCGGTCTCGTGATGACGACCCGCTGCGGCAATGTCGATCCGGAAATTGTGATATATCTTTCAAAACTCGGATGGAACATCACGGAAATTGAGACAATGCTGAACAAGGAAGCGGGTATTCTCGGCATTTCCGGCGTAAGCGACAATATGAAAGACGTGATTGAAGCAGCGGAAAAAGGAGACGAGCGTTCTAAACTGGCTATCGACATCTTCTGTTACGCTGCAAAGAAATATTTCTTCTCTTATTTCGGAATTTTAGAAGGCGCAAACGTAATAATATTCACCGGCGGCATCGCGGTAAACTCTCCGCTCATAAGAAAAAAGATTCTTCAGGGATCAAAATTCATCGGAGTCGAAATCGATTCCGCAAAGAACAAAAAAACGGTCGCCTGCGCGGGAAGAATAGAGAGCAAATCCAGCAAAGTTAAAATCCTTGTGATACCGCGTAACGAAGGGATACTGATTGCCAGAGAGACATATAAAATAACCGGAGGCAAATAAAAGCGTCTGCCGGCGGCCTGCCCGGCAGGCAAGGGGGATGAAATGTATTTAATAGGCGAGAGAATTAACGGGATGTTTGAAGACATCAAGAAAGCTGTTCAGGAAAAGGACGAGGGTGTTATAAAGCACTGGGTCGAAGAGCAGATAAAGGAGGGCGCGGACGCGCTCGACGTAAACGCGGGACCGTCTTCCGACAAACCGCTCGAAGCGATGGAATGGCTTATCGGTACGGTAAGAAAGCACACGGACATTACTCTCGCAGTGGATACCACAAAACTCAATGTAATGGAAAGAGGCCTGGAACTTGCGGGGGAGGGCAAAGGGATTATTAATTCCGCAAACGGAGAACCCAATAAACTGGCGAAACTTTTAGACCTTGCGAAAAAATACAAGGCGAAGGTCATAGGCCTTACAATGAATGAAAAGGGAATTCCGGTGGATGCCTCGCAGAGGGTTGAGATTGCCGCCCAGATTATAACGAGCGCGACGGAAGCCGGGATTTCGCCGGACGATCTTTTCATTGACGCCGTGATTCTTCCCGTCAACGTTGCGCAGGGCCACCCGCCGCAGGTCTTGGAGACCATATCACAGGTGAAGATGCTCTGCGACCCTCCGTGCAGAGCCGTGTTGGGGTTGAGCAATGTTTCGCAGAAGTGCAATAACCGCCCTCTGATTAACAAGGTGTATCTTGTAATGGCGATTGCGCGT
>JBDRMV010000067.1:0-12154 GCA_043811795.1 bacterium
ATAGAAAAGGAACTTTCAAAAAGCAGCGTGAGAGAGGTAATCGGCATTGAAACGAGAGATAAAGATTATTACCAGACACAGTACGCCATTATAAAAAGCAGAAAACTGGCGGAGGAAGTAATAAAAACACTGAATATCGCCTGCGACGGAAACCCAAAAGATTACGTCTCCGGACTGATTGGCGCAATAACGGTAAAACCGGTAGGCAGCACCCGGCTGGTTGACATCAGCGTTGACGACCCCAACCCCGGGAAAGCCGCTATCATTGTCAACACGCTGGCTGAAAAATACATTGAGGAAAATCAAAAAAGCAGATTGTTCTTTTCACACAAAATTCTGAGCCAGTTTTCGGAAGATGAAAAAAATAAAATCTTAGATGGGAAATACGACATAGAAACGCTCCCGTCCATTATGGACAATTCCCTTATCCAGAGATTGAAGGGAAATCTTATTGAAATGCAGGTGCAGCTGGCGCGCATCTCAACCAAGTACAAAGAAAATTATCCGGAAGTTCAGGGCCTTAAAAAAGCAATACAAATGTTAGAAGAAAAAATCAGCCAGGAAACCGACAAGATCCTGTTCAACATAAAAGCGGAACTCATGGGAAAAATGACGGTGAACAACATAAGAGTGATTGACAGGGCGGAAATTCCAAAGACCCCTATAAGCCCCAACAAAAAGAAAGTCATTCTCGCGGCGGCGTTCCTCGGGCTCGCAGCCGGCGCGGGTCTGGCATTTTTTCTGGAATTTCTCGACAACACCGTAAAAACGAAAGACGACGTCGAAAAAGAGCTCGGAATCCCGTTTCTCGGATACATACCGAAAGTCAAACCGGAAAAAAACGAGTCCTTCAAATTAACCGGTTCAACCTTTTCGCAAAACCCGTCCCACTTCAGCGAGTCCCTGAGAAACATCCGGGTCGGCATCACATTTTCGGGAGAAATAAGCACCCTTCTGGTCACAAGCACCGTTCCGGGAGAGGGCAAAACGACTTTTGCCGTCGGCATGGCCTTCATATTCGCCTGCACGGAAAATGAAGTTCTTCTTATTGACACGGATTTAAGAAAACCGAAAATACAGCAAATTTTTAATATAGACAGCGCTCACGGCTTGAGCGGTTATCTCAGCGGCCAAACAACCGTTGATAAAATAATTCACAAAACATCCACGCCTCACCTCAGCGTCATCCCCGCAGGCGCAATACCGCCGAACCCTTCCGAACTTCTCGGGCAGGAACGGTTTCCCGAACTGATAGAAAAATTGAAAAAAAATTTCAGGTGGATTATTTTTGACAGCCCGCCAATTTTCCCCGTAAGCGACGCCGTAATCATTTCAAAAATGACGGACGGGGCAGTATATGTGGCCAATTTCGGTAAAGTTAAAAAAGAAGGCGCTTATGACGGCAAGGAAAAACTGGTTAAAGCCGGCGCCCGCATAATCGGCGCCGTCATAAATAACATTGACACGGAAAAGCACAAGTATTACTATCCGTATTACAGTTATTATCATTACTACGGCGAAAACAAAAAGCAAAATAAAAAACCGGATTCTATGGAAAGGGACAGGGCTTCAAAACCTGTCCCCAACTATAAGGAAAGTAATTCATGAACCCCATTAGAAATTTAGTAAATAAAAGTTGTAGTTTATATTATAAAATTATCATTTCTAAAAAGGCGATTTCTAACGGCGGGAACAAAAAATTCAACTTCTCAATTTTAATTTTTATTATCCTGTGCGGCCGCATCGCTGTGGCGGCGGGGAGACCTGTTGATATCCCCTGCGCAGAGGTTCCCGGCAACGGCATTTTTGAAATCGGCGGAGCAGCCGGTTTCTATGAACCGCCGGGCGTTAATGAAATGAGCAATGAAAAAGACATGTGGGGACGTTTCGGGATGTTCGGAAGGTTGGAAGCGGAAACGGTGCTGTTTCAGAATGAAAAAATTGCGGGGAATGCAAAACTTCTCATACTCAAAGAAAACTCTCTTCCCGCGCTCGCTGTCGGGATCAGAAATGTAACCGGAAAAACAAACGAGTCCTTCACGACGGGCCTGCCCGGCGAAGTGAGAATTTCAAACACAATTTACGGCGTTCTCTCAAAAAAATTTAACCTCGGAGACAGTGACGGGATAACCGTCATTCTCGGAAGAGGAAACAGGTCTTTTATCGCCGAGGGCCCGGACTTCAAGGACTTAAACGGAACTTTCGCCGGAATAGACGTGTACCTCAAATCCGTAAAATTTTCCGTTGAAGAAGACGGCAGAGACATAAACACTTCCGTCACTTACGATTTCCCGACCGGAGTAAGCATCGGGGTCGGCGGCGCAAACCTGACCGAAAACGAATCGATCCGCGAATACAAGGTTTTTCTCAGTTTCAGCAATTCTGCCATTGAAGACCGCCTGACCCGTCTTGAAAATGAAATCTACAAGACGTCAGCAGCCGCTGAAAAAAAAGAACCGGAGCAGAACGACCGGACAAAGCCGCCTAAAGAAGCAAAAATGAAAAAGTATTTTATGAAAGGATATGAACTTTTTACCCAGAAAAAATATGCGGAGTCAATTGAGTGGTTTAATAAAGTTCTGGAAATGGACACTAATCACTCGGAATCAAAAAATTACATAAAGCAGGGCGAAATGAAAATCCGTTTTATGAAAGGGTATGAACTTTTTACCCAGAAAAGGTTCAGGGAATCAATCGTGTGGTTCGGTAAAGTTCTGGAAATCGACCCGAATCATTCGGATGCGAAAAAATACATAAAACAGGCGGAAATGAAAGATTCTTTTATAACGGGACACGGCCTCTTCGCCCAGAAAAAATTCACGGAATCAATTGAGTGGTTTAATAAAGTTCTGGAAATCGACCCTGCCCATCCGGAGTCGAAAAAATACCTCACACTGGCAAAAAAGAAAATGTGCTTTTCGCGGGGCTATGAACTTTTCGCGGAGCAAAAATACAGAGAATCAATCATATGGTTCAAAAAAGTTCTTGAGGTTTCCCCCGGACACGAAGAATCAGAAAATTACATAAAACGCGCCGAAGAAAAACTAAAGTAGAGTTCTAAAATTTTCCCGAAAGCGAAAGGCGGTAGGTGCTATCAAAATCGCCGTAAGGCACCCAGGCAAAGTCAAAATCATAGGAGCCCAGACCGATTCCGAAACCGGCTGAAAACCCGTCAACCGTGTCAAAGTCATTCAGCGTCTTGTAACCGAACCTGAGAGGAAACTTCACAGCCGTTACCGGAAGCAGATATTCAAGCCCGATGTTCAGATTAACCTCGTTGTCCCTCGGCAGATTCAAATCCGCCGCAATATTAAGCTGTTTTGAAAAATTCGCCGACATCCCCAGTTTTACCACCGAAGGAAGCGCGTCCTGCTGGGTGTTAAATTTTATCTTTGTCCCGAAATCCTTCAGAACAAGAGAAAGCGACATCGGGTTCCCGGCAAGAGACAAACCTTTTTTTAAAAAACCGACGTCCGCTGCAAGCGCCACATTTGAAGAATCATCGGCAATTTTTGACTTTAACGCCTTAACGGTAAGACCTGAAGAAAGTGAGCCCGATTTCCCTGCGTAAGTAATGCCCGCGGCAACGTCGCTGGCATTAAAAGTGCCTATCGGCTCTGAAGTGTCCGTTAATCTTTTTTCAAAATCATCTATGGCAAGATAAGTCATGCTGAGACCGAAGACCTTACCCCCGACGGGAACGACAGCGCCGATAAATTCAATCGACGTGTCCTCAAACCACTGCGTGTGCTGGGCCAGAACTTCTTTCTTTTCAAGAGAGGCAATACCCGCGGGATTCCAGTAGAGGGCGTTTACATCCGATACGGCGGATGCGGCGCCTCCCATACCCATCGGTTTTGCGCCGATTCCTATTTTGAGGAACTGCGCACCGCAGGTCCCCGCGTCGCTCTTGCTCATCCATGCATAACCAAAATCAGCAAGCAGCAAACAGTAAACAGCAAACAGTAAAATTTTTCTCATTTTATCCCCCTACAAACTCAAAACTCATATACAAGCCCTGCCTCAAAATTCTGCGTGTCGTATTCGTACTGGTAAACCGCTTCATATTTTTGATTTGATGTCTGCTTGAAATAATTACCCGAGACCTTCAGTTTAAGATTTTTTGTTAATTTATAAGCAGCGCCAATTGAAACAAAATGCGTTTTGTTTTCCACTTGAACAGATGTATATTCGCTGTCACTCTTTTGCGCAAGGCGGCCCGCGTAATTTTTCATGCCGTAGCGATAGGCAATATCAAATTTTAATCTGCCGCCGAAGGAAATAACAGGACCCGCCGAATAGGAATTGTAATCATAATAATTGTCAACAAACTTTGTCTTATCGGCATCGTAATGGTCCTGGTTCGAGCGGTTTACCCCCGCGCTCAGCGCCAGACCAGCCGAAAAACCCCCGAAAAGATGCGAATAAACAATATCAAGCGCGGAGTTCCTGTCCTTCCTTTTTGTCAGAGTATAATCACCGAGTGAGTCAATGACATTCTGGTCCGGAAAATCCTTCAGCAGAAAATTAACGTTTACGTCCAGCATTGCCTTCTGTCCTATTTTTCTGAGACCCCTGAAATAAACATTGAGGCCGTTGAAATCAAGGATGTTTCCTCCGGGGAAAACCTCTTTTCCATATTTTTCGGAAGCAAGGGAAGCGTACTGCGGGAACTTCACTTTCAAAAAGTCAAACGAAACAATAAACTTATCAAAACCCGCCGCATTCTTGATTTCGTTTTCAATGCCCGCTGTGAATTTCTCAAAGTCAAAAAGACCTTCGCCCCAACTTTCATCCTTCGTTTCCCTGAAATAATTCCAGTCATATCCCGCTTTCAGTTTAAACTTATGCCCGGGAGAAATCCTGCTTATCAATCTCAATGTAATATTGTGATCCATTGAGTCCTGATAAAGCGTGCCGCCGCCTATTAATTCGTAAACGCTCTTGGAACCCCTGTAATTCCCGTAATACCCCGGAAGCAGAGCCACTGATTCGCTGAACTTCACAGCAGGCACCGCCGTAAGATTAAAATTACCGCCGGATGCGGAACTTTCGCCTTCATAAAAGGAACTGCCTCCCATAAGAGAAAAATCTCCCACCGGAACGACTTCCGCCGCATACGCCTGCGCAAACAAAAAACAAACCGCCGCAACCTTCCTCATTTCCGCTCCTCTAAAACACCTTCAAACGTTTGAAACGCTTTCTGCGCTCTGGTAATTTTAAACTTCAGTCTGCTTTCCATAAAACAGCATCCTTGAAAACCTCTTTCTTAAAATCTTCCGAAACTTCATTCAAATTCACGACATCAACTTTTTGAGGAATATTCGAATTTTCAAATTTTTCCCTGAGAAGCGAAATCTTAAACCGGATGTCTCTATCATTTGATTCAGGTAAAATTCCTATATCAATATCCGAAGCGGGAAAATTGTCTTCTCTCGCACGGGAACCGAAAATAAAAATCTTTGCGGATTCATTTTTTATGAATTCCCTTAGAATTCTATCAAATTCCGATTCTTTTATCATCTTATTCCCGCCTGAGCAAATATCTCCGGAGCCAATACGAGGTCTATTTTCCCGTCCACGCCCGTGAAACCGTCATAAGTAAAAACCATTTCCTCATTATATCCCATTTGGTTCTTGTTGTAGTCGGCTCTCGTTGCCAACGACCCGCTGTCATCAATAAAATAATATTCTTCGGAGTAAACATTCCCTGAAATGTTCGCTGAATACTTATCATATGCGCTGCTGGCGCTTGAACCATCTGTTATTGCGCCGATACTTGACAATACGTCGGTTCCGCTTATTTTAAACTCTGTAACAGAAGTATCAGTATTCCAGTTGCTTCTCTGTTTCTGCCACGTTACATCGTCGGCAGTGTTTGAAGCCATACAGTCGTGCTGTTTTATCCAGTAGTCCGGGGCTGAATCCCAGCCGTTGCCAGGTTCACCGAACGCTATCTGGTTCGCAACGGAAAGATCGCCCGGAAGATCGGTATTGAACGTGGCAAGCCAGGTGAAATAATCAAAGCGGTTATCCCTTTCATTGAGGGCGACGAACTTGAACTGGTCGGACTGAGGGCGAACGATGTACTGCTCAAGACGAACTCTCTTCCCGAAATAATCAACCATTGTTTTCCCCTGCTCGTATTCGGCATTCTTAACCTCGATTGCAGCCGCCGACTGGACCTGCTCCTTCGTCATATCCGCCCTGACTTCATTCATAAATTCCGCTTTCGTAAGCAGAACTTCTCTTGCGGCGGGCATAAAACTCAGGTCGGCCGCCTGTCCGGGAGCAGCGCCCGGAAGAACTTCAAGATACTGGTTTTGGCGGATGTAAATTTCCTCGCCGATTCCAGAAATTTCCCGCGCCGAAACGATGCCGGCAAAAACGGAAACTTTTGTCTTCCCCGACTCGTCAACCGCAACTCTGAACAGTGTTCCGCGCACCGCGCACACGGAAGCCGGCGTCTTTACTTTAAATGACTCTTTACCTTTAAGTTCCTTCACTTTATTCGTCAGTTCGCCCATCGCCAGGTCAAGCAGCGTATCGGTGTCCGTCAGTGTCGCTATTTTAAGATTACTGGATGCCCCGATGTCTATCTGGCTCCCCGTATCAAGGACAAGGGATGCCTTACCGTCGGCGCCCGTTTTTATCGTATCGTTTTCCGTAAGATAAAGACCTTTCGTAACCGCCACCCAGCCGGAAACGACAGAAGCGCCATCAGCCTGCCCTCTCATATACTGAGCATCGCCGGAAACTTTCATTACAATGGCGTTCGCGGCCAAAATCGGCGCGGCAAAAAAAGCCGCCGATACCAAAATTCTAAATAATTTTTTCATAAACTCCTCCATAATACCCTTTAAATTCTCCTTTGGAATATAGGAGAAAAATCCGCTGGAAACGGACAAGGGGGTAATTTCATTATCTAACTATCGCTATTTTTCCTTTATCGCTGCCCTGGCCGGAAACTTCTACCATGTAAAAATAAACACCCGATGAAACATTCTGTCCGTTTGAGTTCTTCAAATCCCAGGTTATTATATTTTTATTCGAACCGGCAGTAGCCAAATCGCCGGGCCCGTAGCCCTTTTCAAAAACCTCCGAAGCGGACCACACCTGCTCGCCGGTCACGGTATAAATCCTGACTTCACCGTTAACGGATGTTCCCGCCGAAATATCCGTTGCATCTCCCGGAACACAGACCTTTATGCTGATGCTGTCAGCGCTGCATGGATTCGGGAAAACGTACGTCTTAAACGCCGATGTATACGGATTAACGCTCACTGTTATAACAGCGCTTTGCGAGAGATACTCGCCGCTATTGTCAATAAGATGCAGATCATAAATTCCTACGGCTGCCGAAGAAGATATTACAACCTGCACTGTCAGCGTTCCCGTGGAAACTGATGTCGTCGTGCCTGTAATCTGATAACTCTCTGCGGCATTTACAAGTTTTATAACATCCGCGGTTTCATCCGCAAAAACATTCAATCCTGAGCCGTTTATCGTCAGCGTTACCGTGCCATCGCCTACATATACCGCGCCGCCGCCGGTAACGGAACTTATGTTGTAAGTTGCGCTATCGGAAGTAACATAAAAAGCATTGGCAAGAGCTCCCGCTCCGGTATCCGTATTTGTTACCGTTATGGTTCGCGCTCCGGGAACGGCTGTATTGGCTATCACCACCGTCCATGCTGTAATCCTTGTTGCGCTGTTCACGGTTATTGAACTAATGCTTAGCCCCACGGGTGAAAACGAAATGCTTGCGCCGGTCTTGAAGCCGGTTCCCGTAATCGTCATTGACGAAATTGTCGTCGCACTCTCCCCCGAGGCGGGAGAAACGGATGTGACTGTCGGGTTGGTAATCGTCATGCTCGGCACAGCCGCAAGTTTGAATACCGTAAAATAAGAGAAATGATTTGTCTGAACCGTTATCGTGTTGTTTTCGGTATCTATCACCGGCGAGCCGTCAACAAGTTCCCATTCAGCATTCGAATCAGCTGTTGAAGAATAAACGTAAAGAAAATCAGTAGCCGGATGCGTGGAGAGCGTTGAATCATACTCAAAAGTGAGCGCCACCGACTGGCTGGCGGCTATTGAGGCAAGTGGACCGCTTACAAGCCGCGCCTTGACTTCATAAAGTGAACTCATCGTCGTGCCGGGAAGCAAATCGCCCGCCAGCGCCGGCATTGCCGCTCCGTAACGTGATGTAAAATATTTGTTTCTCTTTGCCAGAAACGCTTTCGCCGCAGAAACGGTTCTGCTTCCCAAAGGAGCAGGGGCTCCTCCGACCTCTTCCGGAAATTCAGTAGTTCCTATCGTCACGCTTACGTCCTCATTAGTATCCATGCTTCCCGTCGGAACATACACTTCGCTGTTGTCTCCGTTTCCAACTTCTACGGAACCGCCGTAAGTCGGGTTGATGTTTTTCTGCGCGTAATTATTCCACGCCTTATAATACTCAAATGTAAACGGATACGTTCCCGTGCCGGTATAATCGTCCGGCGACTGTTTGTTGCCGTTGAGGTCGGTTCCTTTAAAATGATACTTGATGGAATTCTGCGCGCCGGTGAAGGTAAAACACGCGGTAATGGCCGCCTTGTCATCGGCAATTACTATGCTGTCAAAACTTCCCGTAACGGCGCTGCCCGACTCATCATAAACCCCGTCGAGAACAACAACGTCCGTTCCTATGCTTTCGCGCAGGGGCTCGCTGGCCATTATATCTATGGTCACCGTGTTTGAAGACCTGCTAATCCAGCTCATAAAAAGCGGCGCATTATCCTGGAAATAAAAATTATAAGTCTGGCTGTCTCCCGTTATTTTCTGCGGTTCGGGAGCCATAAAAAGCTTGTCCTCCTCCAGCGGCAACACAACAGTATACGAATTGCCCTTCCTGAGTCCCGAGATGCTGTAGCTTTCTATCTCACCGGTGCTGCTGTTCGTTGTAAGTTTTCCGAAAACTATTTCCTTCATGTCCTGGGTGGCGGCGACAACCTCTCTAATTTCCGTGTTCTTAACCTTGGTTCCGTCCAACTTGGTAAACACGCCTGAAAGAGTGGCGCCGGTGGAAAGCACAATCGGTTCCAGAACGGTAGTGCCCGAAGGCGCGCTTATATTCTCTATGTATTCGGATGAGAAATTCTGGGCTACAATTCGTATGTTGTAAATGCCGTCTTTGATCCCTGTTATTGTAAAAGAGGATTTCCACCTGTCGGCCTCCCAAAATGGCGCTTTGCTTATAATCTGATAGCCGTCAAAGGGGTCGTTATACCTTTCGCCACTGTGCTGGAGAATAACAAAAGCCCCATAAGTCTTAAGACCGGCGCCCTTATCTTCTCCGCCCATGTCCTTCGGCATAAGGATCTCCATATCGTCTTTAGATGAAAGAACAGGCGTCGTAATAACACCCTTAATACTCGCATTCGGCAGTGTCACAGTCATTACCGTACCGGTGCTGCCTATAATGACATTCTTCTTTTCCGAAGGGGCATAGTAAGACTCGTCTTCCCATCTGTCCCACGCTTCCGGCCTCGGCGCTGCTATGACTTTCCAGTATTGTATATCCGGGTTAAGACCCTTAAGAGTGAACCGCCCTTCGGAATCAGTGCGGTAATCAGACCAGGTATTTATGGTTCCCGTCATTGGCTCTGCTTCCACCTTTATATTGGGTACGGGACCAGATGCGTTTTTCACAAAACCTGAAATATTTTTTCCTTTTTTCAGTTCTATCGTACCAATGTCAACATCGCCCGTAGAATCAGGAACGACAACGCCTACGATTCTCTTACCCACATAAGCGTAAGACAAGTCGCTTTTATCGTATTCCACCTCGACCTCATAAGTTCCGGCGGGCAGGTTCTTGAGTTTAAAAGCTCCGGTCGTGGAACTTATTTTTATATCGGAATTCGACCATTCATTATTATAAGATTCGGTGCGCCTTTCAGTGCCTTCCCGCCAGGGAATACTATTACACCTTACAGCGACGCCGTCGTAAACCACGGAACCTGTATTCTCATCCCTGAGAATGCCTGTGATGTTCGCGCCCTTCTGAAGCATTATCGTCCCCAGGTCAACCGTTTTTGTCGCGCCGGCGGAAATTTCAAAAGTTACGGCGGCATCCTTATAACTCTGATCCCACACCCGTACCGTAGCATTGTATTTACCCGGATATATGGACGTAAACGAGAAACTCTGTGTCGGATTATTCAATGTGCTCGGCTTACTGACGCCCGCGGCGGAAAACTGTGTAAAGTCAAAAAAATCGATGGGCTTACCCGGAGCGACAGGCATATAATGCTCCCTGCTCATCAGTTCAACCCTGTAATGCCCCTCGACTCCCGTCTCGGACCTCTGAACAGTTCCCTTAACTTCCACGCCGTCAATAAGAGCTAACGGTTCAAGTTTTTTGGCTTCGCCTGTTGCGAGCGGCACCATAGGCGTACGCGAAGCAAGATCGGCATTGGACATATCACCACCGCCCATTCCAAACATACTTGCAAAATCGCCGGCATCGTTGGATTTATCAAAAAACAGGGGCGGTAATACAATATAACTGCCCTCCGCAAGGCCTCTTATTGTATAAGACGCAATGAGCGGATTCGTCCATTCAAGACGCGCTTTAAGAGAAGATTGCATAGGATCTCCCCCCTGCTGCATCTGTTTTATGGCTATTGCTCTTACCACAAGTTCCACCGGCGGACCTTCCATCTGCACCATTCTGTGGTCGTAAATATAGTAGGGCTGAGTGCTTGCGGCATACACATCGTCCCAGGTCGGATATTTAGTAGAAGCAAGAACAAGAGTTCCGCTGATGCTTCCCGCCGGTTTAAGATATATAGCGCCGAGCGGCTTTATCTTCCCGTTTTCGACAACGGCTCTCTTCTGTATCATCCCGAAATGCGCTCCCGGCATGCCATTCTCGTCCTGCTCCATTATCGTGACGATATATTCTCCCGTTCTGAGTTCGTTGATGCAGAAATATCCGGTCGCCGTCGGGTGAAGAGTAACATCGCTGTTCGGCATTCCTTGGTTAAACTGCATGGCGCAGGTTATGCTTACGGTATTCGAACTGACCGGATTACCCGCCTGGTCGAGAATCATACCCGTAATCATACCTGAGAAAGGACTGAAAGTAATAATGGTGCTTGTGCTCGGCGCCGTGACTTTCTCCCAGCGGTCAGCCTGCTCAAACCCGTTGTCAAGGCCCCAGACATTCAGTTGATATTTCTGCCCCGCCTGCAGGCCTGCGAGCACATACGGAACAGTCACGGTCGTAACAGAACTTATCAACACGCTAAGACCAATATTTCTGCCCTGCTGCGTCTGCTCGTTAAAGGCATCCAGATTAAGCCATATCATTTTAGGGTCACCCTGCGCCTGCTGTTCATAAATAACGTAAGTTGCCGGCGTCCAGTTGATAACAATATTACCGGAAATTGACTGTCCGGCATCCATGACCACGGCTTCAGCCTTTGTCTTAACAACAGACGTTGTGCCCACTTCAACAGTCATTGAAGTTTCGGCATAATACTGGCTCCAAAAATTCAGAACGTAAGTCTTGTTCGGAGTAACATTGCGGACGGTAAACGGAATTATAGTGGTGGTGTCCTGAACAACCCACATATTTTGATCCCATTCCCGCTGACCCCAGGCCCATGCGGTATTATCCGTCGAGCGGGCGTTGACATCCACCCACCGGTTCTGCAATTCCATTGTATCCGTCCCGGGCATTATGATATAGCCCTCTATATTTACCGACGGGCTCATATCAATTGTCATGGTATAATAAGTGGCGCCGGCTCCCAGAACTCCTCCGTCGGCAGCCGGTTTAAGGACCACGGTTGTCGAAACAGACACGTAGTTATCCGCTCCGCCCCTTATGTTATAAGTCCCTTTAACGAGCGGAAGTGTACATGCGACGCTTGAAACTCCACTCGAAATCCTGAAGTTTGTCCATCCGCCGTCGGAACTGTTGACGCTCCAGGCATCAAGCCAGCCCCACATTTCGCTGACCGTGTTTCCCCACTGGTCGGTGTACGGCTGGAACGGAGACGGAAGATGTATTGTGGCTATTATTTTAATACCGTCACCAAGCACAAAATTCTGCCATGTTTCATCGCCCGAAAGAGAGACATTCTCTTCCCTGGCTACC
>JBDRMV010000068.1:0-7675 GCA_043811795.1 bacterium
AAAGTAATTGCTTCAAGCAGAAAGGCGTCCGTTTCCGTTCTTCCCGCCGGCTCACTGAAAGTTAAAGTGGACGCCCCTCCGCAGAAGGGAAAAGCGAACAGGCGGCTTCTGGAAATTCTCGCGGGGTATTACGGTGTCCCGAAGACGTCCGTAAAAATAATCCACGGTCATACATCCCCCGTCAAACTCATGGAAATTTTTAAACCCTGATTCATTGCAAAGAGCAGGTTTAATGATTATAATTTAGAAAAATCCCTGTTTTAGGAGATAATAATGGAAATTTTTTACACGAAGGAACATGATTGGGTAAAGGTTGAGGGGGGAATCGGCGCCGTCGGGATTTCAAATTACGCCGTTAAGCAGCTCGGCAATATTACTTCTGTCGAACTTCCGGACGTCGGCTCCGAAGTTAAGCAGAACGGCGTTTTGTGCACGGTTGAATCCGAAAAAGCGGCGAGCGACGTTTATGCGCCTCTCTCGGGTAAGGTTGCGGAAGTGAATAAGGAACTTGAAAATTCACCCGGAATTATAAATTCAAGCCCGGAGGGCCTGGGCTGGATTGCCCGCATCGAAATATCAAATCCCGATGAAACCGGGAATCTGATGGACGAAGAGAAATACGGCGAGTATCTCAAAACGCTTGAGTAAATTACGGAAGCGGTAAATAGATGAGAATGGGCGGGCGTTGGAGATTTATCGATACGGGTTCCAGCGACGGGTTTTTCAACATGGCTCTTGATGAAACGCTTCTTGCCGGATACGAATCAGGATTAATGCCTCCTGTTTTCCGGCTATACGGATGGAATCCGCCTGCTATTTCACTGGGTAAGTTCCAGCCGGCGGCCGGCGTCGTCAATCTCGCCGATTGCAGGGCGGACGGAATCCCCGTCGTAAAAAGAATTACCGGCGGCGGCGCGATATTTCACGACGAGGAAATAACTTACAGTTTTGTCTGCTCCGACCGCCTGACGGGGGCTGTTTCGGTTAAGGAATCATATAAAAAAATCGGGGCGTTCCTCATTGCAGCTTATGGGGAAATGGGCATTGACGTTTCTTTCGCCGGAGAAACAAACGACGTCGTAAAATCCGATTTTTGCTTTGGAGGCAGAGAATTTTACGACATTTTAACGGACAGACGGAAAATTGGAGGCAATGCGCAGAAAAGAAAAAGAGGAGTTATTTTTCAGCACGGCTCCATACCGCTCCGTCTGAATATGGGCAGAATAAAAAAGTATTTTAAAAATGACATTACTGCAGGGTATCCCGCGGTGTCGCTGGGCGAATTGCAACCGCGTCTCTCCGCAGGGAAGATAAAAAAAATATTGAAAGAGTCCTTCCTGAAAAGTCAGGGCGTTGAATTTACGGAAAGCAGAGTTTCGGACAGCGAGATGGAAACAGCAAAGAAAAATGCGCGCATAAAAAAGAAATGTTTTTATACAGGGGAGGCGAGTTGATTTCAACGCATTCATCCTCATCGTCCGTCAGGGGAAGACCCGTCTGGCTCAAAAAAAAGGTGAATATACGTGAAAATGAAAAGTTGGAAAAAATGCTTTCAGGCCTTAAACTGCGCACCATCTGCGGGGAAGCGCTGTGTCCTAATATAACGGAGTGCTACGGGAGGAAACAGGCGACTTTTATGATTCTCGGCAGAATCTGTACGCGCAATTGCCGGTTTTGCAACGTGGAAAAAGGGCGTCCCGAAATACCCGACCCGTCGGAGCCCGGGCGTGTGGCGGAAGCGTCCCGTCGGCTGAATCTAAAACACGTTGTTGTAACGAGTCCCGCGAGGGACGACCTGCCAGACGGCGGCGCAGGGGTGTTTGCGGAGACAATTACCGTTTTGAAAAAAAATAACAATTCTCCGGCCGTCGAGGTTTTGATTCCCGATTTCAGGGGAAACACCGAAAGTGTTTTGAAAGTAATCTGCGCGGAACCTGATATAATAGGGCATAATCTTGAAACGGTCAGGCGGCTTTACCGCATTCGACAGGGGGCTGATTATGATATGTCCCTGACGGTGCTGAAAAAAATAAAGCAGTCGGCGCCCGGGATAAAAACAAAATCCGGCATAATGCTGGGGCTGGGCGAGAGAGGTCGGGAAGTTTTGGAACTTATGGGAGACCTTCTTGACGCCGGCGTCCGTTTCCTGAGCGTCGGGCAGTACCTTTCCCCCGGCGGCTCATCACTGCCTGTCAGGGAGTTTGTTCATCCGGAAAGGTTTCAGGATTATAAAAAGAAAGCGCTTTCCATGGGTTTTTTGCATGTTGAAAGTTCTCCTTATACTAGGAGTTCTTATCATGCGGAGGATTATCTGGAGAAATAACGGAGTAAAAAAATGAAAAAGTACGACGTAATTGTAATCGGCGGCGGGCCGGCGGGCTACAGCGCGGCGGAGCGCCTGGCGGAACTAAAAAAATCTGTCTGCATTGTTGAGACGGATGAGAACAGGGTCGGAGGTACGTGTCTGAACGAGGGCTGTATTCCCGTAAAATCGCTTCTTGAGGCGGCGGAAGTTTATGATAACGTAAAAAACGCTTTTAGATTCGGAATCAGCGCGAAAGCAGAGCCCCCCGACATGAAAAAAATCCGCGGGTTTGCGGAAAAAAACGTGCTGCATCTCCGTTCTTCTCTTTTTTCTTTTCTGAAAGGGCGCGGGGTGGATTTTGTTTTCGGCAGGGCGTCTTTCACGTCGAAGCATGAGATTGAAGTTGCGAAGGAGAAGGGCGGAAGTGAAAAACTTGAGGCGGATTATTTTGTAATAGCAACCGGTTCAAAGGCGAAGGAACTGCCGGCTCTGGCGCCCGACGGCAAATATATTTGCAACAGCAGCGAACTCCTTAAGACCGGTCTTCCGGCGGACAAAATTCTGATTGTCGGCGGCGGCTACATCGGCTGCGAATTTGCCACCTTTTACAGCAGGATGGATTCTAAAGTTACCGTCGTTGAAATGCGCGAACAGATTTTGCCGGGGGAAGACGGCGACGTGGCGAGGGCGCTCTCGGGAGAATTGGCAAAAAGCGGCGTGGAAATTTTTACGGAAGGAGAGATTGTCAGCGCTGCAAAAAAAGGTTCGAAGATAGAAACCGTAATTAAACTGCGGGGAAAAGCGGATGAAAAGGTTTTTGAATTTGACAGGGCGCTTGTCTGCGCCGGGAGAGTTCCTGATATTTCAGGTCTTGCTCTGGAAAAAATCGGAGTTGAGACGGAAAAAGGTTTCATAAAAGTTGATAAACAAATGAAGACAAGCGTTCCGAATGTTTACGCCGCAGGAGATGTGGTAAATACGCCGCTCCTCGCCAGTGTTGCGTACGGAGAAGGGAAGGCCGCCGCGGAATCAATAGCGGGGTTTGAGGGCAGCCCGTTTGATTACAGCGCCGTGCCGAGAGTCGTTTTTACCTCGCCGCAGGTCGGTTGTATCGGGATGACGGAAAAAGAAGCAAAACAGAAAGGGCTGGAAGTAAAGATTATCAGAAAGTTTTTTAAAGCGAATGCGAAGGCGTTTATAACGGGCAGGAATGCGGGGTTCGCAAAAATTATCTTTGATGAAAAAAGCCACAGGCTTCTCGGCGCTGCAATGCTCGGTCCTTTTGCCGGTGAATTGATACATCTGCTGTCCCGCGCGGTTTTAGAGAAAATAACGGTTGAAAAAGCGCTGGACATTATTTACGCGCACCCCACGCTTTCGGAAATTCTGAAAAACGGGTAACATCTTTATTTTTGACTTTGCGGTTATAATTTTATATTGTTTAGGTAATTTTAGGATAAATCAAGGAGGTTGAAGAATGGTAAGAATAAGGTTGAAGAGGACGGGAACGAAACACCAGCCGTATTACAGGATTGTTGTTATGCCGCAGCCAAGAAGAAGGGACGGCAGAGAAATTGAGCAGCTCGGCTGGTATGCGCCCGACACCAAAGGCAAAGGAAAAAATTACGAGATAGATATGGAAAGAGCCGATTACTGGATTTCCAAAGGCGCTCAACCGACAGAGGTTGTGAGAAGTTTTCTTAAAAAAAGCAAAAATGGGTAGCAGGATTCTGTTCGGACGCATTGGCCGCCGCCACGGGCTGGACGGCGAGTTCTATGTGCGCCTTTTTGCGCCTGTCCCGGAGAAACTTCCGAAACTTTATATCGGGGAGTCACCTGATACGGACAATGGCGAAAATGTAAAAGAGGTTGAAATCGCGGAACTCAGGCCGGCTGCGGAAAAGTGGCTCGTGAGATTTAAAGAGGAGACGGAAGAGCCTGCCGGTAAATATCTGTCGGCGGAAAAATGGCCTCTCTCCGGCGATTGTTTCTGGGCGGAGGATGTCGCCGGCTGTAAAATTTACGACTCCGGAGGAAAATTTATCGGAGTGGCGGATAATGTCGAAAGCGCTTTGCCGCAGGTCTGGCTCGGAATAAAAACAGCGGACGACCATTATCTTGAAATTCCTTTTTTGAAAGAATTCGTCAAAAAGGTTTCCATCAAGGAAAAGAAAATTATTGCGGATGTTCCCGACGATATAGGGGTTCGAAGTTGATGAAAATAGATATTCTGACGATTTTTCCCGAATATTTCGAGAGTCCTCTTAAGTGCGGACTTCTCTCAAAAGCGGTTGAGAAAGGAGTCATTTCTCTTAATCCCGTCGATATAAGGGCATTTGCGGACGACGGGCACGTTGACGACAGGCCTTTCGGCGGCGGTTCCGGGATGGTTTTTAAAGTTGAGCCGATTTATAAAGCGGCGAAAAGCGTTATGACGGAGGAAAGTTCCGTGGTGGTGCTCACACCGTCGGGCGAGAGGTTTAACCAGAAGATTGCCGGAGAACTTTCAAGGGAAAAGCATATTGTAATCATAAGCGGAAGGTACGAGGGCATTGACGGGAGAGTTGCCGAAATTCTGAATGCCAGGGAAATTTCGCTCGGCGATTTTGTTTTGTCGGGGGGCGAGTCGGCGGCTCTCGCGGTAATAGAGGCGGTTTCAAGGTTAATACCCGGTTTTGTAGGCAATCCCGAAAGCATTAAGGACGAGTCGTTTGACGAAAATGGGCTCATCGAGTATCCGCAGTACACGAGACCCTGCGATTTCAACGGATATAAGGTCCCGGAAGTCCTTTTAAGCGGGAATCACGAAAATATAAAAAAATTCAGGGAAGGCGGGAAAAGGAAGGTGGAACATGAAAGAAGGATTTGACAAATTCAAAGCGGGCGATACCGTTGCGGTAGCGCAAAGGATAAAAGAGGGAGATTCGGAGCGCGTGCAGACATTCACGGGCGTCGTAATAGCGGTTAAAGGCAAGGCTCCCCCCGTGTCTTTTACCGTAAGGAAGGTTTCCTACGGGATCGGGATTGAAAAGATTTTTCCTTACGCTCTGCCTGCGATAAAATCGGTTAAGGTCCAGGCGCGCGGGAAAGTGCGCCGCGCAAAACTTTATTATCTCAGAGGGCTCAAGGGCCGCGCCGCAAAAATAAGAGAACTGTAAATTTTTTGGGAGGCATTAATACAAAGGTCAAAGGCCGCCGGGGCGAAGACGCCGCCTGCAGGTTTCTTGAAGGGCGCGGTTATAAGATTGTTTGCAGGAATTTTGCGACGAAGTTCGGGGAAATAGATATTATTGCCTCGCTCCCGGACGTCCTGTGTTTTATTGAGGTGAAGTCGGGTTCTTCGGACTTTTTGCCTCCGGAAATGAAAGTGAATTTTTCAAAGAGAAAAAAAATATTAAAGACGGCGGAATTTTACATAAACAGAGTAAACCCGCCTTTTGAGAATTTCAGGTTTGACGTTATCAGCATTACGGGGGAAAATATAAAATTTTATAAGGACGCTTTCAGGGGAAATTAAATGGGCGAAAACGATGTTTCAACGCCTTTTCTGCAGGGCCCCGAGCAGAACTACGATATAACTTTAAGGCCGAAAACACTGGACGAGTTTATCGGGCAGAGGCATCTGAAGGAAAAACTCGGAATTTGTCTTGAGGCGGCGAAGAAGAGAGGCCAGCCGATTGACCACATTCTTTTCCACGGGCCTCCCGGCCTCGGGAAGACGACGCTGGCGTACATTATGGCGAATGAAATGGAGTTTAACGTCAGGAGCACCTCGGGTCCCGCCCTTGAGAAAGTCGGCGACCTCGCCGCAATTTTAAGCGGTCTTTCGCATGGGGATGTTTTTTTTATAGACGAGATTCACAGATTAAAAGCAAACATCGAGGAGGCGCTTTACCCTGCGATGGAGGACTTTAAGCTTGACATTGTCCTCGGAGAAGGGCCGTCCGCCAAGACGATGCGCCTGACCCTGCCGAGGTTTACGCTCATCGGAGCGACGACGCGCTCGGGTTCGCTGGGCGGCGCTTTGAGAGACAGGTTCGGGATTGTTGAAAGAATAGGTCTTTATCCGCCGGAAGAACTTGCGGTAATTGTGAAGAGGTCGTCGGGAATTTTGAATATCCCGATAAATGCCGAGGCGGCTTTTGAGATCGCCCGCCGGGCGCGAGGGACTCCGCGAGTCGCCAACCGCCTGCTGCGGCGCGTCAGGGACTGGGCGGAAGTCCAGTCGGAGAAAAACATTACCAAAGAAATAGCCGCCCATGCGCTGACGGTCTTCGGCGTTGACGAAGCGGGGTTGACCGAAATTGACAGAAAACTTCTGACGATTTTAATAAAGAATTACTCGGGAGGTCCGGTGGGTCTCAAGACCCTTGAGGCGGCCGTCGGCGAAGAAGCCGACACGATAAGCGATGTCTATGAACCGTTTCTGGTTCAGGAAGGTTTTCTGGAAAGAACAAAGCAGGGAAGGGTTGTCACGCTCAAAGCTGCGCGGCACCTCGGTCTTGAAACGAATGGAGCCGGTGACCTCTTCGGTAAGAGATAAGATTCTCGTTCACGTCTGCTGCGGGCCCTGTATGATGGGTGTTTTCCCGTCTTTATGCGGGGTGAAAGAAGTTTACGGTTTTTTTTACAATCCGAATATCCATCCGCTGGAGGAGTTTCAGAAACGTCTTATGACCGCAGGTTTTGCCTCGTCGCAGGCGGGGTTCGGGTTGTTTGTCGACGATGAATACGACGTGAAAAAATGGACGGACTTTACGCTTTCTTTTGAAGACAGGTGCTCGGGTTGTGTTGCGCAGCGTCTCCGCCGGACAGCCGGATTTGCGAAGGAAAAAGGAATCCCGTCATTTACGACGACGCTCCTTGCGAGTCCCTATCAGAAACACGATGAAATAAAGCAGGCGGGTTTAGAAATTGCCGCAGAAGCCGGGCTTGAATTTTATTACAGGGACTTCAGAAAAAATTATCAGGACTCAAGGAAAAAATCAAAAGAAATGCGGCTTTACCGTCAGAAATACTGCGGCTGTATGTTCAGCAATGCCGAAAAATACGCGTAATTTTTTAACCGCTTTCTGTTTTCTCCTGTTCGCGGCGTATTCTCCCGCAAAAAATTCCGTGACTGCCGCCATCAGAATTTTATACGGTGTTTCCTCCGTAAATGTTTCTTCAGCCGAACGGTTTAAGGTTTTTGACATGAAGGATAACCGCAACAAGAATCTTGCAGGGGGAAAGTACCACGCTGTTCTGCCGTCGGCAGACGGTCTGAAAATAGGGGATATGAATTTTTCGGACGCCGTAAAATTTACAGGCGGGAAAGAATTTATCAAGGTAAACGGCAGGAGTTACAGGGGCGCGGTCGTTGTCAGGGCG
>JBDRMV010000069.1:0-19300 GCA_043811795.1 bacterium
GGGGTTTACTTATTGACTTTTTTCGCCGAATTTTTTATTTTACATCAGCGGGGTGGAGCAGTGGTAGCTCGTCAGGCTCATAACCTGAAGGTCGGTGGTTCAAATCCACCCCCCGCCATAAAAGAAATCCCTGTCCGTCATCTGCCCGCCGGAGCCTGGCTTCGGGTCACGGGTTGTTCCCGCGCCGTCGCGGCAGCCGGGGAAAATTAAAAATTGCAATGGAGGATGGATGGATTATTTTTTAACGGATGAGCAGAAGGAAATTGTTGAGGTTGCGCACCGTATCGCCGAGGAAAAAATAAAACCGGCAAGAGAAGAGTGCGACGAGAACCAGCATTTCCCGCGCGCGGTTTACGATGAATTTGCCAAGAGCGACCTCTGCGGAGTTTATATCCCGGAGAAATACGGCGGGCTCGGCTGCGGCGTTTTCGAACAGTGCCTTATCGTTGAGGAATTGAGCAGGGTTGACGCGGGCATTGCTCTCGCTCTCGCGGGAACGGGCCTTGCGACAATACCGATTATTCTGTTCGGAACTGAAGAACAGAAAAAGAAATATCTTCCGGATATTGCAAGCGGAAAAAAGATTGCGGCGTTTGCTTTAACCGAATCCGAAGCGGGGAGCGATGCCGCCGCGTTAAAGACAACAGCGGAGGAAAAAGGCGGGCATTTTATCGTAAACGGAACAAAATGTTTCATAACAAACGGCGGTGATGCCGAGGTTTATGTTGTTATAGTGAAAACCGATCCTTCTAAAGGCGCGAGAGGAGCGTCGGCTCTTATCATTGAAAAGGACACGCCCGGCTTTTCGTTCGGCAAGAAAGAATCAAAACTCGGCATCAGAGCTTCGTCAACGAGGGAACTTGTTTTCAGCGATTGCAAAGTTCCGAAAGAAAATCTTATCGGAAGAAAGGGCAGGGGTTTTCTTATAGCAATGAAGACGTTTGACGTTTCCCGCCCCGGTGTGGCGGCTCAGGCGCTTGGCATTGCGCAGGGGGCTCTCGATGATGCCGTCATCTATGCGAAAGAAAGAATACAATTCGGCGCGCCTATTTCGTCTCTTCAGGCGGTTCAGCACATTCTTGCGGACATGGCCACGAAGACGGAAGCCGCCAGAGCTCTTATTTACCAGACGGCTAAAAACATTGACGCAAATCTCGACGGGAAACACACAAAACACTCGGCGATGAGCAAACTTTTCGCCTCGGACACTGCAATGGAAGTCGCGACTGACGCAATTCAGGTTATGGGCGGTTACGGCTATATGAAGGATTATCCTGCGGAAAAACGCTTCAGGGACGCGAAAATCACCCAGATTTACGAGGGAACAAACCAGATTCAGAAAAACGAAATTGCTTCGGCGCTCCTGAAAGAATATTCCGGGTAATGGCACGGCATTGCCTTCCCACGCTTGAGGGCAGCTCGCACGCCACGGCGCACCTTCGGCTCCGCAGTCCTGCGGGGAGAAAGCAGAGACCCTCCGACGGGCTTGTCAGACAACGCCGTGCCTTCTGTGATTAAGGAATAAGAATGGACATTATTGTCTGCATTAAGCAGGTTCCGGGAACGACCGATGTAAAAATCAATCCTGCGACAAATACTCTTGTCAGGGAAGGGGTTGAATCAATCGTAAATCCCTTTGACCTTTACGCCGTGGAAGAGGGCGTGCGCCTTAAAGAAAAACTCGGCGGTTCCGTCACCGTGATAACGATGGGCCCCCCTCAGGCGGAGACAGCTTTGAAAGAAACGATTTCGGTCGGCGCCGATGCAACAATTCTTCTTTCCGACAGGAACTTCGGCGGTTCGGACACGCTTGCGACTGCCTACTCTCTTGCAAGGGCGATTAAAAAAATCGGTGAATACAACCTGATTATCTGCGGTAAACAGGCAATCGACGGCGATACGGCGCAGGTCGGCCCCGGGATTGCCGAGGAACTGAAAATTCCCTGCGTGACCTATGTAAAAAAAATCGAGGAAGCAGCCGAAGATTATATTGTCGTGGAAAGAATGCTGGATGCGGGTTACCAGATTGTGGAAGTGAAACTTCCCGCCCTCATAACCGTCGTCAAGGAGATAAACGAACCGCGTCTCCCGTCGCTGCGGGGAAAAATGAAAGCGAGAAAAACGGAAATCCCCGCCTGGACCGCCGCCGATCTCGCCTGCGAGATGGAAAGAATAGGGCCTCAGGGTTCTCCTACGGCGGTGAACAGAATTTTTGCCCCGCCCCATAAATCGTCGGGGAAGATTCTTTCGGGCGAACTGCCGGGACAGAGCGCCGAACTCGTAAAGGAACTCAAAAAACTCTCGCTGGTATAAAATGCCGATAACAGTTGATTCTTCAAAGTGCTCCGGCTGCGGGCTTTGCGAAAAGACCTGTCCTTTCGGGGCGATAACGGTTGAAAACAGGGAAGCGCCTCATCCGAAATTTAAAAGAATCGCCGTGATTTCTTCGGGCTGCAATCTCTGCGGCGCCTGCGTGGAGGCGTGTCCGCTTAAGGTGATAACAATAACGAAAGAAAAAACGGAACCGGTCGATATATCCCGGTACCGCGGCGTGTGGGTTATTGCCGAAACCGAAGGGAACGAGATTCACGGCGTTACCTTCGAACTTCTCGCCAAGGCGAGGGAACTCGCCGATAAAAGAAAAACATATTTAGGCTGTTTTTTGCCCGGCTGGAATATAAAGAATAAGGCGCAGGAAATTATCGGAAGAGGGGCTGACAGGGTCTTTGTCTGCGATGATAAATTACTTGAAGTTTTTCAGGATAGTCCTTATGTAGAAGTAATTTCTGATTTAATAAAGAAAGAAAAACCCGAAATCGTTTTACTCGGCGCAACGGCGATAGGAAGGGCAATCGCATCCCGGATTTCGGGGCGCCTGAAGACGGGGCTTACGGCTGACTGCACAGGTCTTGATATTGATTCGGGAGGTCTTCTTGTTCAGACGAGACCCGCTTTCGGCGGAAACATTATGGCCGAAATTCTCACGGCATTCCGGCGTCCGCAGATGGCGACAGTGAGGCACAAGGTCTTTAAACCTGCCGTTGAGAATGCGGAAAGAAAAGGCGAGATTATAGAGGTAAAACCGCCGCAGGGGATTGAGTTAAAAACCAGAGTCAGGGGTTTTGTCAAAGACGTTACGCAGGAAGTGAACCTTGCGGATGCGGATATTATTGTTTCGGGAGGCCGCGGCGTCGGCGGGCCGGAGGGCTTCGGAATAATAAAGAAACTTGCCGCCGAATTAGGCGGCGCCGTCGGGAGTTCCCGCGCCGCCGTGGACGCCGGCTGGATTCCGTATTCGCACCAGGTCGGCCAGACGGGCCGCACCGTTTGTCCGAAACTTTATGTCGCCTGCGGGATTTCAGGCGCGATTCAGCACCTTGTGGGGATGCAGTCGTCTGACGTAATCGTTGCTATAAACAAAGATGCCGGCGCTTCGGTATTCAGGGTCGCAACTTTTGGTCTTGTCGCCGACCTGTTTGAAGCGATTCCTCTCATAATAAAGGAAATCAAAAAAATACGGAGTTAAGCGCTGAAGAAAACGTTTCTGTCTTTTTTGTTTTTTCTGGCGGGTAGTTTTTTTCTTTTCTCCTGCGCGACGACAAGATACACGAATCCCGCATTCGACGCGATTTACGTTGAGCATTATTTAAATGCAGCCGGGGAAGAGTATGAGGCAGGCAACTACGACCAGTGTTCAAAGCTCTGCGACATCGGTCTGAAAAATCTTCTTTCCGTCGAAAGATTGTCGCTGAAATCGGAAGAACTCGGTTATTACGACCATCAGGCGGACGGGCTCTGCCGCCTGCGCCTGAAAGCAAACAAAAAGAACTATCCCGTAGAAAAGGGCCCGGATTTCCCGGTTGTTTTTAACAGCAGGGTCGGAAAGTGGATAGATTTCTACACCGGAAACGGCAGGAAATATTTTGCAAAGTGGCTTGAGAGGAGCGGGAATTATATCGGTATGTTCAGGGGTATTTTAAGAGAAAACAACATGCCCGAAGAACTTGCCTGCGTGCCTATCATTGAAAGCGGCTCGTACCCTTTTGCGGTTTCGCGCGCCAACGCTGTGGGTTTGTGGCAGTTCATACATCCGACGGGAAAAAGGTACGGTCTTCAGAAAAATCACTGGTTCGACGAGAGGAGAGACCCGGAAAAATCCACTCTCGCCGCCTGCAAGATGCTGAATAATCTGCGCAACGAATTCGGCGACTGGTACCTCGCTCTCGCCGCTTACAACTGCGGGCCGAATAAAGTCCGCCGTATTCTGAAAGAACAGAAAACGGAGAATTTCTGGGACCTTTACCTGCCGAAGGAGACAGAGGACTACGTGCCGAAGATTATTGCGACGATTATGATTGTTAACGACCCTCTCGTTTTCGGTTTTCCTCTCGTACTTGAAAACAAGATGGAGTTTGAAACGGTTGAGGTCTATGGCCCTGTGGATTTGAAAAAAGCCGCGAAACTCGTCGGGGAGCCCCAGGAAAAACTGATTCACCTTAATCCCGAACTCTCCCGCCAGTGCACTCCTCCCGACGTCGTTCCTTATCCTCTCCGTCTTCCAAAGGGAAAAGCGGCGAAATTTGTGAAGAAATTTTCGGAACTTCCGGCGGAAAAAAAATATCTTTCAAAAGAGCAGATTCAGACGAGGGAACACAACATGGTTATTTACAGGGTGAGGAGCGGAGACAATTTATCGAGTATAGCGAAGAAATACAGGGTTTCGGTGAGAAAACTCAGAAGCTGGAACAGAATTTCAAGAGCCGACCTGATTTACCCGGGACAGAAACTGAAAATTTACAGATAGAAGGAGGTCAGCGGATGGGGTCTGAAAAAGTTTTGATGGAAGTAATCAAAAAAAGGAGAAGCATAAGGCGTTTTCTCCCGAAAAAAATTGAGGATGAGAAACTGGATTTTATCATTGAAGCGGCGCGCCTCGCACCGTCGGCAAACAACAGGCAGGAGTGGCGTTTTATTCTTGTTACGGATGATGAGGTTAAAAAAAATGTTTCCGTAGCGGCAAGGAATCCGGACCTTATTCTGCAGGCTGCGGCTCTTTTTGTCATCTGCGCGGAGACGGACGAACATGTGATGACCTGCGGACAGATGGGCTATACCGTTGATTGCGCGATAGCGATAACGCACATGGTTCTCGCCGCCTCGTCCCTCGGGCTCGGGAGCTGCTGGGTAGGGGCATTTTACGAAGACAGGATAAAAAAAATTCTCGGGATTCCGGAAAAAATAAGGGTGGCGGGGCTTCTTCCCGTGGGGTATCCCGCCGAGAGTCCGCCGGCCACGTCCCGTCTGAGTAAAGAACAGATTATGCACTACGACAAATGGTGAGAACAAAAAGAAAGGGGACGGTTCTAATTCTTTTTCACAGCCCCGTCAGGCAACGGTCATTTTCCGCAAGGGAAGTTTAAGTGAAGATAGCGGTTTTCAGCGACAGCCACGGCGAGATTGAAAACCTCAAAGAAGCCGCCAAAACTGCCGTCAGGGAGAGTGCGGATATCCTAATCCACCTCGGCGACAATTATGAGGATGCCGCCGTTCTGGACGGTTTCGGGAAAAAAGTAATCAAAGTCCCCGGGGTTTTTAGCGGATTTTACAAAGACCCTGGTATCCCAAACAGGGTGGTGGAGACAATAGCCGGCAGGAAAATTCTGATAAGTCATACCGAAACTTCCCATCCGAATGACATTAGCGGCGACTTAAAACCGGAAGAAGTCATCTCCGGCGGTGAGGTTGATTTTGCTTTTGTCGGGCATACCCACATCCCGAAAATAGAAAGAAGAGGAAAAGTCACCGTCGTAAATCCGGGGCATCTTAAGAGCGGCGACAAAAGAGGTTTTTCTCCCTCATTTGCCGTGATTGATTTTTCAAACGGAAAAATCCGAATTTTTGACTTGAAAACCGGAGAGGTCATAAGAGTCCACCGATGATAACCCTTACCCTCGGGGAATTCCAGTCCAACTGTTACATTCTGCCCAGCGGCAATTTCGCCTTTGTCATTGACCCGGGAGGAGAACCCCGGAAAATTCTTGAAATTCTTCGGAAGAACAAAATAGAAGAAATAAAAATCGTAAACACTCACGCCCACATTGACCACTGGCTGGGGAATTCTTTTTTGAAAAAGAACATAACCGCCGGAATTTTCATCGGGGAGAATGAGAAAGAGACCTGTTTCTCGCCCGAAGCGAACCTGAGTTCCTTCGCGGGCGGCGCGGTGTTTCCCGCACCGGCCTTGTGGCTTTCCGACGGGCAGGTATTAAAGGAAAAAGACATTTCGCTTGAGGTTATAAACACTCCGGGGCATACCCCGGGGGGGATTTCGCTCCTAGGCCCAGGCGGCATTTTTACAGGCGACACTCTTTTCGCCGGCTCTGTCGGCAGGTGCGACCTGCCGTACGGCGATGAGAAAACGCTGATGGATTCGATTAAAACGCGCCTTCTCCCGTTCCCCGACGAGACGAAAATCTTTCCCGGCCACGGGCCTTCATCCACAATCGGGACGGAAAGGAAAACGAATCCTTTCTTATTGGACTGATTATGAATGTGCAACGGAAATCACATTGACAAAAATTGCGGTTTTTTATATCCTGCATAATGAGGAGTTTTATGAGATGTAAAAGTTCTGTTTTCCCCGCCGCTGCAGCGGCGCTCATTTTTTTGCCGTCGGCGTGCGCCACGAGGGCGGCGGCGGAAACGGTTGAAGCGCCTTACCTTTCTCCGGAGCAGACGGAGAAAAAAACGGAGGAAGTGGCGGTTGAGGCGGCGCCGTTCATTTTTTCTCCGAATAACGACGGTGACCTTGACGAGACGGGTTTCCACATACAGGTTCAGAAGGATATAAAAAAAATCAAGTCATGGTCGATGGATATCAGGAACAGCGACGGAGTTTCCGAGTGGATTATGGACGGGGAAGACCTCCCGCGTTTAGTTATGTGGAACGGCAGGGACAGCAACGGGATAATCGTGCCTGACGGAAGGTATGACGCGACTTTTTCCATATTGGTAAAGAAGAAAGTTTCGTTTGCCGCTTCGGCTTCCGTGGTAGTGGATAATTCCCCTCCCGCTGCGTCGCTGGAAGTAAGTACGACCGTTATTTCTCCAGATTCCGACGGCAAGTCGGACGCCGTTACCCTGAGGGTTGAGGCTTCCGACTTAACAGGGATTGGAAGATGGCAGTTAAAGATAACCGGTGAAAAAGATTCTCTCGTCAGGTTTTACAGCGGCAAGTCCGAGGTGCCTTCCGAAATCGTATGGGACGGAAAGGACAGTAATGGAAAAGTTGTTCCGAACGGCGATTACTTCGCCAGGCTTATTCTCTGGGACATAATACGGAACAAGGGCGGATGCGACCCGCAGAAAATAAAGGTTCTTGTGCCTCCTAAACCCAAGGAAATAGAAGTGAAGAAAGAGGACAGGGGGCTGAAAGTAAATTTATCGTCGAATATAATGTTCAAAACTGGGAAAACGGAACTCAACCCCGCGAGTTATAAATCGCTTGACGAGGTTGCGGAACTGATTAAGGCATATCCTCAAAACAAGGTGGAAATTTCCGGCCATACGGATTCCGTGGGGAACGATTCTTTTAATCAGAAGATTTCGCTGAAACGCGCGCAGGCCATTTATTCATATCTTGTGGGGCAGGGTATTCCCAGGGAAAGATTTATCGTCAAAGGTTTCGGCGAGGTAACGCCGATTGCCTCCAACAGGAACCGCGCAGGCAGGATGCAGAACAGACGCGTGGAAATTTTAATATTGAAATCGCCGAAGTAAAGAGAGGTTGGTTATGAAATTTTACCATTATATTATCGTGATTCTGATTTGCGTTTTCATTTCGCTTGCGTCAGGCATTTTCGTTAAGGAAGGTTATGTGCCGGTTCCCGGCTTTATGAAAAAGTCCGTAAGCGTCCCCGGAATTGTCGGGAAGGAGCGTGAAATTTCAGCGCTTATACTCGGAAACAGCGGATTAAAATTAAATCTCGCGGGAAACGAATTTTCGGAAAAAGTGAGTGAAGGTCTCCTTGCCCGGCAGTACCCGGGTCAGGGCGTGAGAATTAAATCCGGCGCGACTGTTGAGGCGTGGGTTTCCAGGGGCGCGGCGGAAATGATTGTCCCCGATTTGAAAGGGCTGACACCGGAGGACGCTTCAAAAATACTGCAGGAAAGTTTCCTCGCGCTTGCCGGTACAAGCAGCGAGAGTTCGGCAGATGACCCGAAGGGCGGAGTCATCAGGTCGGCGCCGCCTGCGGGCACGCCGGTGAGACGCAATTCAGCCGTTTCCCTCGTCATCAGTTCGGGCGAAAAATTGGTAGTCGTTCCGCGCGTGATAGGTAAAGCAATTTCCCAGGCGCAGGGAATACTCGCAAAAAAAGGGCTCATACTCGGCACGGTCAAAAAGGAAACGGATATAGACCGGCCGTTTGATGTTATTCTCAGACAGTATCCGCAACCGGGAAAGGAAGTCCGGAAGGGTTTTTCGGTTACCGTCGTTCTGAACGCGGAATCGGATTAACCCGCCGCAAAATTTTTCGTGAACCGCCGGAATTTCTTTGCATGGTTTGAAACGAACAGGCGGGACTCTGAAAATTTCAGGTCATATTATTTCCGGGAACCGGCGGAAGTTATCAAATTAACCCGGAAAGAAGATGCCGGGAAATTCTTCCGGAAACTCGATAAACTCGGCGAAAAATATTTTTTAGCCGGATTTTTCAGTTACGAACTCGGTTACCTGTTCGAGGATGTTTTTGATTTCAAAAAGAAAAGCCGCAGCCCGTATGCCCTGTTTTGCGCTTACGAAAAAGCGGCCGTTTACGACCACAGGAAAAAACGTTTTGTTTCGGGAAGTTTCCTCTTCCCCCGCGGAAAAAATGCCTACAGGGTGAAAAAACTGCGGCTGAATATCACGGAAAAAAAATATGTAAAAAATATAAATATCATCAGGAAACACATTTATGACGGCGACATATATCAGGCGAATTACACGATAAAGTGCAAGTTTGATTTCGCCGGCTCCCCCCTGGGGCTGTATCTGGACCTGAAACGGAAACAGAGAGTCCCTTACAGCGTTTTTGCGCGGTTCGGGGATTATTATATTCTTTCCCTGTCGCCCGAACTTTTTTTTACCCGCAAAGGCCGCGCCCTTACGGTAAAACCGATGAAGGGCACCGTTTCCAGAGGCCGCATTGCGTCCGAAGACAGAAAAAATTTTTGTTTTCTTCCGGCCGACGCGAAGAACAGAAGCGAAAACGTGATGATTGTTGACCTTCTCAGAAACGACATCGGGCGTATTTCACTGCCGGGTTCCGTCAGGGTGAGAAAACTGTTTGAGGTGGAAAAGTATGACACTCTTTTCCAGATGACTTCCACGATTGAAAGCGTGCTGAAAAAGAACATACGGTCTTCGGAACTCATAAAAAGCATTTTCCCGTCGGGTTCCGTCACGGGCGCTCCCAAAATAGAGAGCATGAAAATCATAAAGAAACTGGAAAAAGAGGAGAGGGGCGTTTATACGGGCGCTCTCGGTTTTTTTACGCCGGGCGGGAATGCAAAATTCAACGTCGCGATAAGAACCGTTCTGATTCACAAGGGTAAAGGGGAAATGGGCACGGGCGGCGGAATCGTGTACGATTCTTCAGCCGCCGACGAATTCCGCGAATGCAAACTAAAAGCGAAGTTTTTGACGCAGAAGCCCGTTTCGTTCGGTTTAATAGAAACGATTCTTTTTGACGGAAATTTCAAGCATCTCGACCTTCACATAAAACGCATGAAAAATTCCGCCGGATATTTTGATTTTAAATTTGACGGAAAGAAACTGCAAAGCCGGTTGAAAGCGCTGAAAACGAAATTGGGAAACGCCGGACACAGGGTAAGAGCGCTGCTTGATGAAGCGGGCGGGTTTAAGATAACCTGCGCGGCGCTGGACGGTGCGAAAAAAGAATACAGGGTCAGGGTGTCCGGTAAGCGGACGGACAGCAAAAGCATTTTTCTTTTTCACAAGACGACGAACAGGCGTCTTTATGCAACGGAGCTTGCGAAAGCGCGACGCGCCGGATTTTTTGACGTGCTCTTTTTGAACGAAAAAGAAGAAATAACGGAAGGGGCTATAACAAATGTTTACATCAGGAAAAAGGGTTGTCTTTACACCCCGCCGGTCGCCTGCGGCCTGCTGCCGGGCATAATGCGCCGGGTCCTGATGAAAAAATACAAGATACGGGAAAAGATTATCGGGTTAGAAGATTTCTTTTCGGCGGATGCCGTTTACGTTTCAAATTCCATCATAGGTTGGAAAAAAGTTACTGTGTCGGGCGGTATAAATTATAATACGCAGCGCGGCATCTGATGAAAAAAAGAAAAATTACCGGAAAGAAAAAACGCCGGACGGGGATACCTCTTTTCAGACGGGCTCTGTATTCCTCCGCCGTCGTTTTTATTTTCTTTGCCCTGGCGGAATCAGTTCTGCGGCTTGCAGAATTTCGTTACTCCACAACGCCCCTTTCAATGCAGTATGTAAACTGGATTAAAGACCTCGGAAACAGGTGCGATGTCCCCGGGCGCGGCAGGGTGATGTGCGCTTTTCACAAGGACCCGCTTCTTTTCTGGTTTCCGGACGGCAATACCTATCTGACGAATTCGCAGGGCTTCAGAGGGCCGGATATAAAAAAGGAAAAGGAACCGGGCGTTACGAGAATCGCATGCGTGGGGGATTCGGTTACGCAGAACGGCTTTCCGTCTTTCCCGAGGATGCTGGAGAGTTTGCTGAACGAAGCCGGCGAAGGAAAAAAATTTGAAGTAATCAATGCGGGGATAGGTTCTTACTCTTCCCATCAGGGCCTGGCGCTTTTTCGGACGAAGATTTCGGAGTTCAATCCGGATATCATTACGGTCTTTTTCGGCTGGAACGACCACTGGCTCGCCTGGAGCCACACCGACAGGGAACTCGCGGGGTTCTGGAAACTCACCGGCTTGAGAAATTTTTTCGGGAAGTCCAGAATTTATCAGGTTTTAACAAAGATTTTAATCAGAACGAAAAAAAAGGATGGCGCGCCGGCCCGCTTCCGCGTTTCTCCCGAAGAATACGGGGACAATTTGACAGAAATTTGCGCCCTGGCTAAAAAAAATAACATCAGGGTGGTTTTGATTACGGCGCCGACATCCCTGACTCCTTCCTCGAAAAATACGCAGTATCTTGTAAACCGTTCTCAACTTTTTCCCAGGGCGGACTTGATAAACATTGTGCACGCGGCTTACAACGCCCTCGTGCGCGAAGTCGCTTTGAAAGAAAGAGTTCATCTGTTCGACCTGGAGAAGATGATGGAGAGACAGAAGAACAGGGATGAATTTTTTACCGACGGAATACACTTTACGCAGAAAGGCGTTGAGCTGACTTCCCGCGCTCTTGCGGAAAAATTCAAAACCGAAATCCTGCAATTCAAAAATTGATCTGGTAATCTGGTGATTGGGTGATTGTTGTCATTGCGAGTCCGCCTCAAGCCGAAGTGTTTCATCCGCCGTCTTAGGCGGGCAATCTCAGAACATGACCGGAACAAATTCCACGAACTCAAATTTTTCCGTTCCTCTATCCCTGATCCCGCGCTCCGTAACCCGAAATCCGTTGCTTTTTATGCAGCAGATGGAACTTTTTTACCACAAAATGTGTCTAAAGAAGTAGGAGGGACAATAAGCGGTTCGTGGTTTGCGCGAGAATCGGTTGTCGGAAGAATGAAAACCGATAACCGAACACCGCAAACCGGAGTAATTGTGGTATAATAAAGCAATAGCAGAAAACCTGCTATTAAGGAGAAAATGTGAAAATTAAAAAGATTACAGCGAGTTTCACATCAATGCTAATCTTTTTACTTACTTCAATTTCAATTTGTTTTGGTAATAGTTGGCAGGAGACGACAAGTTCGGATTATACTTTTGGGGTATCTACAAATGTTCTATTAGGGGATGGGAATATACAACTTGGTACATCAACAATACTAAGTAAAAAGACAGAAACATTGCCATCAGCAAGGTCTGGAACCGTGTCAGTATATAGTTCTGAAACAAGGAAATTATATATCATAGGTGGCACTAAAGGTGGGAATAACACCGATTACTTTGACGAAATAGTTGAGTATAACGCAGAAACTGGAGTTGTAACGACGAAAACTGAAACACTCCCAACTGTAAGAAGCGAGATTTCGGCTGTTTACTATAATAGCAAAATATATGTTTTTGGTGGGTTTAAATATGATGCCGATGGTATGGCATATCTTTCGGATATCGTTGGATATGATATAGAAAATGGAAGCGTTGCGATTAAAAACGAGACTTTGCCAACTGCGAGATCATATACAGCCAGTGCTTACTATCCTCCAAATAATAAGATATATATTTTTGGAGGATTTGATGGTACGGGAAGTAGTCGGCTTTCTGATATTATTGAATATAATGTTGAAAATAGTAGTATAGTTAAAAAAGATGTAACACTTCCAACAGGGCGATCAGGAACAAGTTGTGTTTATTATCCACCTAATAACAAAATCTATATATTTGGCGGGTACTCATTAGAAGGAGGATGGCTTTCTGATATTATTGAATATGACCCTGCAACAGATACTGTCAGTAAAAAAACAGAGAATCTTCCTATAGGAAGGAATTTATTTTCTTGTGTGTATAATCCATTTAATGAGAAAATATATATTTTTGGGGGAGTTAATGACCAAGATAGACTATCAGATATTATAGAATATAATCCTGCAACTGGAGAAGTTGTAACAAGGCCAGAAGAGTTACCTACTGCAAGATTATTAACTTCCGCTAGTTATTGTACTAAAAACAACAAAATATATATTTTTGGAGGGAATGATTACAGTCGCTTACCAGATATAATTGAATATCAACCGGATGCGTATTATTCAACCGGCACATATACTTCTGCGTCGAAGAATCTTGGAGCAAAAACATATTGGGATACAATATCGTGGGCGGGGGAGGAGCCGGCAGAGACGGAGATAACGTTCAACACGAGGACGTCGGATGACGGGACAACGTGGTCGGGGTGGTCGTCAAGTTATACGACGTCGGGGTCATTGATTACGTCTGCAACAGCACAGTATATTCAGGTAAGAGCAAACTTTTCGACATCAATTTCGTCTCAGACGCCGGTGCTTTATGATTTTACGGTAACGTATGATTATGTTGATGTTTCTTCTCCGACGGCGGTGGCAGTGGTGAGTGATGGATTGAGTTCTGATTCTGATGTGACTTTTTCACAGACGCAGTTGTCGGCGAACTGGACGGCGGGCTCTGACGCCGAGAGCGGAATAAAGGGTTACTGGTATGCAATCGGGACCTCGTCGGGCGGGGTGGATGTAAGTTCATGGACTTATAATGGCAATGTCACAAGTGTTACAGTTACAGGGTTGAGTTTGACAATCGGGAGTTCGTATTATTTCTCAGTCAAAGCCGAGAACAATGCAGGGTTAAAGAGTGATGCCGTCTCTTCCGACGGAATCAGAGTGGGTGCGACGACGCTTGACCATTATGAGGTTTCAGCGCCCACGGCGGTGATTACGGGGAGTTTGTTCACGGTGACGGTTTACGCAAAGAACGACACCAACGACACAATAGATTACGACACCTCCGTAACGCTACAGCCAATGCTGTCGTCCGAGCCAGCGCAGGCGGGTTCCGGTATTTTAGGAGTGACGGTGGCGGGGATATCCAACGGGGTCGGGACGGTGACGCACCAGACATATACGAAGGCGGAGGACATAAAAATAAAAGCAACCGACGGTCTGGACAATACGGGTCTGAGTGATACGATACACATGATTTCATCGCAGCAGGCGGCGCTGAGCATTTCGGTTAATCCCTCGTCGATTCTGACGGGACAAACGGCGCAGATAACGGTTGTGTTGAAGGACTACTACGGCAATCCGATATCGGGAGGGGATGTCAGTTTCAACATAACGCAGGGAGCGGGAACGGTCAGCCCTGCTTACGTGACCACGGACGCATCGGGCGAGGTTACGGCAACGTTCACGCCGGATGAAGACGGGTCGGGAAGTGTGATTATATATGCGACAAGCGGGAACTTAACGCCTGTATCGGTGGAGATAGAAGTATCCGAACTGATAACGACGGCGGGGGGAACGATAGTAGCGAGCAATGACAACGCGACAAAACTGGTAATACCTGCGGGAGCGGTGAGCGCTAACGCTCTGATGAATCTTACGACCGTAAGTCCGGAAACAAATCAGGCGGTATCGTATGATATAATCGCTCAATACCAGACGACGGGCGGGAAGATAACGGACTTTAATGTGCCCGTAACGCTGACGCTGCATTACAATGTTGTGGGCGGCAAAGTTTATAACACGAACGTGGATGCTTCCGATGCGGCGAATAATATTGCGCTCTTTTATCACGACGGGGTGCAGTGGCAGAAGATAGGGGGGACGGTGGATGAGGGCGCGCAGACGGTAACGGCGGATGTTACGCATCTTTCAAAGTACGCGATAATGGCGTCCGCGAAGCCGAAAGCGTTCAGCATGAAGGGCATCGGGCCGAACCCGTTTACGCCGAATCCCGACGGGGAATACGACAGGGTGCATTTTTATTTTGATAACCCGGATAGTCTGCCGGTGACGGTGAAGATATACGATGTCGGCGGGAATCTTATAAAGACGATAACCGGAACGCCGGGCGTGGTGCCTTACTGGAACGGGTGCAGCGACAGCGGTCGTCTTGTGGAAGGAGGGGTGTACATATATTACCTGATGGTCGGGAATAACAGGGCAAAAGGGACGGTTGTGCTTGCGAAGTAAGATGCGTAGTATGAGGATATTTTTGATGAAAGTGTTTTGCGGGGTCAGTTCTATTTTCGTCATTTTTTTCCATGCGAAAATAGAGCTGACCCCATTCTTATGCTTTTTTCTGCTTGCCATTCCGTCGGAAGGGGCATTTCAATATCTGGATGCGGGGGCGAGGGCGCTGGGAATGGCGGGAGCATATACGGCGGTTTGTGATGATGTGAATTCGGCGTGCTGGAATCCTGCGGGGCTGGCGCTTATGAAGAAGAGGGAAGCCACGGGGATGTATTCAAAACTTTTCCCCGACCTGGACGACTCGCTTACGCTGAGTTACCTCGGATACGGGGGACTGATAACGGGATACGGGGCAGCAGGGTTGAGCGCGGTGGCATTCGGGAGCGATTTGTATTCGGAGAGCGAGTATATAATAACGGGCGCAGGAGGTGTTCCGTATGTGAAAAACCTTTATGCCGGTCTGAACCTGAAATACTTGCAGAAGCGGTACGGCAGTAACAGTTACACAATCAAGGACCCGACATTTCTGAGCGGGGGATACAGCGCGTCGGGGTGGGGCATGGACGCGGGGCTCGTATATAAAATGAAAAAGTTGTCCGCCGGTTTTGCGGCGAAGAACTTTAACGAACCGGATATAGGCATATACAAGAAAGACGTCGTGCCTGCGGAATACCGGCTTGGGCTGGGCTATGATTTTAAGGGAACCCTTATATCGCTGGACAGGACTCTAATGAAAAACATAAACAGGGATAAGAAAATACTGGTCGGTTTTGAAAGGTGGGTCGGCGCTGCCGCGGTGAGGGCGGGATACGGCGCGGGCAACAACAAGTTCTCAAAATTTGCGGCAGGGTTCAGTTATATTTTAAGATTAAAAAATGCGGACATACAAATTGACTACAGTTATGACCAGCGTCTGGACGAGGGGATGAAGGACATGGGCGGGAATCATAATTTCTCCACCACGGTAAGATTCTGACTTGCTTATCTTTCTGGCGATAACACCATACGAGAAAACGCTTGTTGAAAAAGCGAAACGCGGCGACAGGGACGCATTCGGAGAGCTTATAGGGCTTTGCAAAAAAAAGATTATGAAATTTGCATACGGACTGACGGGTAATATGCATGATACCGAGGACCTGGTGCAGGATTCCTTCGTGAGCGCTTATAAGGGCATAGACGGCTTCAAGGGGAGGGCGTCTTTTTCGGTGTGGGTTTACCGGATAACGTATAACCGGTGGCAGAATGAAAGGAGAATTAGAGACAGACTTAAAACCGTTTCCCTTGATGAGAAATCCAACGACTGCCAAGGGGACGATGCTTCAACGCTGGGGGAGATTATTCCGGACCCGGGAATGTCTCACGAGAGGAAACTGGAACTTAATGAAACACAGAGGTTTGTGATGAGGGCGCTTGATAAACTCGACGACAGCGAGCGGATGATAATTTCTTTGAGGGACATGGAAAATGTTTCATACGAGGATATTGCGGCGACAATGAAGTGTCCGTTGGGAACGGTGAGGTCGCGGCTTTCAAGGGCGAGGGAAAAACTCCACGGGATAATGAAAGAGATGCGTGGAATGGTAATGGAAGATTGGCAATGAATAATAATTGCGGTAAATTCAGGGAACTGATATCCGCCTATATCGACGGGGCTCTCGGTCATTCCGACGAGAAATATCTTAAAACCCATATTGACGCGTGCGGGAAATGCAGGGATTACCTTGAAGAACTGAAGCGGGTAAGACAGGCGTCCCTGTCCATTCCTGTGCCGGACGTTCCGGAGCATGTTTACGCAGGGGTGATGGAAGAGATTGAGAAAGAGCGGGCTCCTGTTTCAGCGCCGTGGAACATTCTGGGGAATCCGTATTTCAGATATGCTCTTACGGCATGCGCCGCCGCGCTTATTTGCATCGTTGTATTAAACAGATATTTCAGAGAACCCGAAATATCGGAAGTCAAAAGAATCGCGGCGAAGTTACCGGAAAGACCTGAAACAGCCGGAAAGAAAGTTAAAGTAGAACATAAAGAAATAGTTAGGAAACCTTATAAAGAAGCGGAAATAACCGCCCCGGAAAAAGAAAGGCAACTGACTCCCGAGAAGAACATTGAGATTGCAGAAGCCGTTGACAGTATCAGGGCGGAGACAGCCGGGAGAAAAGAAAAGTTAGACGATGTTATTGTGAAGGATGTAATTGAAAACATGGTCGCGCGGGGAGCGAAGGTTTCGGATGCGCGGAATTTTGTAAGCAAGTCCGTCTCGGGCAGGATAGAAGAAAGAGATATCAGCAGCGCTGCAAGATATTTATCCGGACCCAGGGTGACGGCGGCGGTTACGGGCGTTACGCTGACGGAAGTAAAAGACAACCCCTTTACGCCGAACGGTGATAACTGCAGCGATACCGTAAAGTTTGAATATTCTACCGCGGAAACTTTAAAAATCAAACTGACCGTATATGACCTTGCCGGAAGCGTGATAATGGAGATTCATAAAAATACGCCTGAGACGGTGGAATGGGACGGGACAAACAAAGACGGCCGCCTGCAGGAGGGCGGAATCTATCTGTACATACTTGAAATCGGGGCACACAGGTTCAAGGGCACGGTTGTTTTAGCTAAGTAAAAAATGGGGTCAGTTCTATTTTTGCATAGAAAAAAATAACAAAAATAGAGCTGACCCCATTTTTCTTGCTATACAATTTTTTTTGAAAATGTGTTATAATTCATACTAAATTAAATTGACGGAAGGAGGTTGATGATGGCAAAGGTTTATTACGACAGTGACGCAAATCTCGGACTTTTGAAAGGGAAGACCGTGGCTATTATAGGTTACGGTTCCCAGGGGCACGCGCAGGCGCAGAATCTCAGGGACTCGGGCGTAAAAGTTGTCGTCGCTGAAGTCGCGGGGAGCGACAATTACAAGACGGCCGTCAAGCACGGTTTCAAACCGTTGACGGCGTCGGAAGCGGCGAAAAAATCCGACTGGATTCAAATGCTTGTTCCCGACGAGATTCAGTCAATGGTTTATGAAAATGATATAAAACCTAATCTGAAGGAAGGAAATATTCTGGGTTTTTCCCACGGGTTCAACATCAGGTTCGGACAGATTATTCCTCCAAAAAACATTGACGTCGTGATGGTTGCGCCCAAGGGACCGGGACACCTTGTAAGAGATGTATTCACTGCGGGCGGCGGCATCCCCAATCTGATTGCGGTTTATCAGGACTCGTCGAAGAAAGCAAAAAAACTGGCGCTTGCTTATTCCAAAGGAATCGGCGGCACCCGCGCGGGGACTCTGGAGACGACGTTTTCGGAAGAGACGGAAACCGACCTGTTCGGCGAGCAGGTGGTTCTCTGCGGCGGTGTTGTCGAACTCGTTAAAGCGGGTTTTGAAACGCTCGTGGCGGCGGGCTACCAGCCGGAAATTGCGTATTTTGAATGTTTCCATGAACTGAAACTGATTGTCGATTTGATGCACGTGAAGGGAATCGGCTGGATGAATTACTCAATTTCCGATACCGCAGAATACGGCGAATATTCAAGAGGGAAAAGAATCATCACCGAAGATACGAAACGCGAAATGAAAAAAATCCTGGGCGAGATTACCTCCGGCGCATTCGCAAAGGAATGGCTTCTGGAGAACAGGGTCGGGAGACCCATGTTCAACCAGTCGAGGAAGGAGTCCTTCGAACACCCGATAGAAAAGGTAGGCGCAAAGCTCAGAAAAATGATGGCGTGGCTTAAGCCGAAAAAATAATTACAGAACTATGAAAGTGTCAGGGGAGATATGGCCTGCGGTAATTCCGTTGGCTTCAATTTTTTTGGCGTGCGTTCTGCTGCTGTTTTTTTGCCGGCCGAAAAACATTTTTGCGGCATGGAATTTCTATGCCGCCCTGATTGCGCTTATTCTGTGCCTCTTGACGGCGCGCTTTTTCAGGGACCCCGAAATAAACGTGGAGGAAGACAATTCGTTTATTCTTTCTCCGGCGTCGGGCCGGGTTCTGGGCGTTGAAACATCTCATGATAAAACAGTCGTGAGGATTTTTATGAGCATCCTCGACTACCATATCCAGCGGGCGCCCTGCAGCGGGAGGATAAAGGAAATAAATTATATCAGTGGGAAATTCTCAAATGCCGCATCCGGCGCCGCTCACACGGAAAACGAAAGGAATAAAGTCCTTTTTGAAACCGCGGGGGGAAAAAGTGTCATGGTTACGCAGATAGCGGGTTCCGTAGCGAGGAGAATCCTCTGCTGGAAAAAAGAAGGGGATTCTGTAAAGCAGGGAGAAAAAACAGGCATGATAAAATTCGGCTCGCAGGTTGACTGCGAATTTCCCGAAACGTGCGAAGTCCTCGTAAAGGCCGGCGATAAAGTTAATTGCGCTCAAACAAAACTGGCGAAATGGCAATCAGAATAAAGAAAGGAATATATCTCCCGAGCGTTTTTACGGCAATAAACCTCGGCTGCGGTTTTATGTCGG
>JBDRMV010000070.1:0-5921 GCA_043811795.1 bacterium
GGATAATGCTGTATATATACATCCGCAACCCTCGCCATTCCTACAAACCTGGGGTCACAGACAATAACTTTTGCCCCGCTGTCCCTGCGGTGTTTTTTCACTATCTGAGCGATGACAGGATGTGTCTCCGCCATGTTTGAACCGATTATGAAAATTACGTCCGAATCGCAGATATCCTGAATTGAGTTTGTCGCAGCTCCCGCTCCGAAAGCCTTTCCCAGACCGGCAACAGTTGACGAGTGGCAGAGGCGCGCGCAGTTATCCACGTTGTTCGTTCCAAGAACTGCCCTGGCGAATTTCTGTATTATGTAATTATCCTCGTTGGTACACCTGGAAGAGCCGAGAACCCCTATTGCTTTTGAACCGTATTTTTCCTTTATTCCACCTAATTTCCTGACGGTATAATCTACCGCCTCTTTCCAGGAGACCTCATGGAATTTACCGTCTTTCTTAATAAGAGGCGCTTTAAGCCGGTCGCTGCTGTTGATATAAGTATGCCCGAACCTTCCCTTCACGCAGAGACGTCCGCTATTGATTTTTTCATTTGCATTACCTTCCGCCATTACAAGCATATCGTTTTTATCTTTGTAAATTTTCAGATTACAACCCACACCGCAGTAAGCGCATATCGTATCCGTCGCCGTCAGGTCTTTCAGTTTTCCCTTTCCTATCCGCGGTTTTTCTATAAGAGCGCCCACGGGACATGCCTGGACACACGCCGCACAGAACCGGCAATCCGTTTTTTCAAGAGGAAAGTTAAAAGGCGTGGATACTTTTTCCCTGTGTCCCCTCATAGCGAAACCGATAGTGTCCATCAACGCCTGATTGGAACACGCATTTATACAGCGTCCGCACAGAACGCACTTGGCGGGTTCAAACTGAATAAAAGGATTTGCATCCCATGAAGTTTCCTGTTTTTTGCAGAGCATCTTCCCGGGCTCAAAGAACCGGCTGGTCTTTATGCCGAACCTGTAAGCGAGGTCCTGCAATGAACAACTGCCGTCCTTGTCGCAGGTCATACAGTCGAGAGGATGGTCCGCAAGGATGAGTTCAAGGTTAATTCTTCTTGCGTTAAGCACGCGCGGGGTATCCGTAAATATTTCCATGCCTTCCGAAACAGCCGTAACACACGCTCTGATTAATGTTCTTGCTCCCTTCACTTCCACAACACACAATGAACATCCGGCTTCTTCCGATACGCCTTCCATGTAGCACAGCGCGGGAATATCAATCCCTGCATCGCGGCAGGCAGTGATGATTCTTTTGCCGGCGTCTACGGTGTATTTCCCGCCGTTAATTTTTATGTTTATAAATTTCCCGCTCATGTTTTAATATCACACCTCAGACACCTGAGGGCTTCTTTCTCTGCCTGGCTCCTTGAAAAACCCTCTGTAATTTCCTTGAAATTATTAATCCTCTTTTTAACCGGTATATGGGGGCATAAATGCCTTTTCCCGCCGAGGGGTTTTGAAGGCGCCTTGACGGTAATTGTAAATTCTCTGAATAAATCCTGAAATCTTTTCTTCCCCGTAAGGCGCAGGTCAATAATTTCTGCGAATTTCTTACCGGAAGCCATTGCTTCCGTAACCGTGGCAGGACCGAGCACGGCATCACCACCGGCATAGAACTTCCGGGCGTTCGTCTGAAGGGTAAATGGGTCTGTCTCTATAGAGCCGTTCTTCTTTACTTTTATTCCATGTTTCTTAAAAAAAGCGGAATCAACTTTTTCGCCCACCGCTATTATTACCGCCTCACACGGTATTCTGTATGTCTCTCCCGACGGGACGGGTCTTCTTCTTCCCGAACTGTCGAATTCGCCCGGAGTCATTCTCATAAGTTCCATTGCTCCGACTTTTCCGTTGATGCCTGTTATTTTTTCAGGTCCCGAGAAAAAAATGAATTTTATGCCTTCGGTTTCAGCTTCCCTTATCTCCTCTATGTTTGCGGGCATGTCTTTTTTTTCTCGCCTGTAGGCGACTGTCACATCAGCGCCGAACCGCACGGCCGTCCTCGCAGCGTCAATAGCGGCATTCCCGCCGCCTATTACAACCGTTTTTTTATTCTTTAATGACCTGCCGTGCCCGGATGTATTTTTCAGGAAGCCGGTTCCCGGCATTACACCTTTCAGATTCTCGCCGGGAATACCGAGGGGAATCTCCTTCTGCGCGCCCACTGATACAAAAACGGCATCATACGTCTTTTCCAGTTTTTTCAACGGCACATTCCTGCCTATCTGTGTACCGAATATAAATTTCACACCGAGCCGCTTTATATTGCCTATCTCCCTGTCCACCTCCTGCTTCGGAAGCCTGTAGCATGGAATTGTCGCCCGCAGCATTCCGCCCGGGTGTTTCTCTTTTTCATACACGGTAACATTATGCCCGAGACGGACCAGGTAAAACGCCGCGGTAAGACCTGCCGGGCCGGAACCGATAATTGCAATATTTTTTCCGCTCGACGGGAATTTTTCTTTTTTCAGTTTATTCAAAACAACTCTGTCCATATTCTTCCTGTAAACCGTATCGGCAATATACCTGTGTATCTCCCGTTGAGATACCGCATCATCCACCTCTGTTCTCCTGCACCTGTTTTCGCATGGATGATGACATATCCGCCCGGTTACCGCCGGCAGGGGATTGTCCTGCAGCACTGATAGAAAAGCGTCTTCAATCCTGCCTTCTTTAAGCAGTTCGATGAAACACGGAATATCCATATGAAGGGGGCAGCTGTTTTCGCACGGCGAAAGAAAAAGGTCTCCGCACACGCCGGCAATGCACAGCCCCTCCTTCAGGTGCTGTTCGTATTCATCCCTGAAATAACGCAATGTTGTAAGCACGGGATTCGGGCCGGTCTGTCCGAGACCGCAGAGGGCTGTATCCTTTATGACACCGCCGAGATTTTCAAGTTCCGGAATATCCTCTACGAGACCGGTGCCGGCTGTAATGGATTTTATTATTTTCATAGCCCTGTACAGACCTTCCCTGCAGGGAACGCACTTACCGCAGGATTCATGAGTTGTAAATTCCACGAAATACCGCGCCACATCAACCATGCAGTTGTCTTCGTCCATTACGACCATTCCGCCGGAACCCATTATCGCGCCGAGAGATGCAAGCGACTCGTAATCCACGGGTGTATCAAACAGTCCTGCGGGAATGCATCCGCCGGAGGGCCCTCCGGACTGCACTGCCTTAATTTTTTTTGAACCGTTCCCGCCGCCTATGTTATAGACAAGAGTCTGCAGGGACGAGCCCAGCGGCAGTTCAACCAGTCCGGTATTTTTTACTTTTCCAACAAGCGAAAAGACCTTTGTCCCCGGACTTCCTTTGCTCCCTGTCTTCTTAAACCATTCTCCGCCTTTGCTTATTATTACAGGAATGTTATACCACGTTTCCACATTATTGATGTTTGTCGGCTTTCCTTTAAAACCTTTTTGAGCGGGAAACGGCGGGCGGGGTCGGGGCTTACCGGGTTTACCCTCTAGTGATGAGATAAGAGCCGTTTCCTCCCCGCATACAAAAGCCCCTGCGCCTTCCACTATATTGATTTCAAAATCAAAATCCGAATTTAAAATATTCTTTCCTATAAACCCGCAATCCCGCGCATCCTTTACTGCCTTTCTAATCCGTTTTACAGCAAGCGGGTATTCCGCCCTTATATAAATAATTCCTCCCGTGGCGCCGGTGGCGAAAGCTCCTATAAGCATTCCCTCGATAAGTGAATGGGGGTCGCTTTCAATTTCGTTTCTGTTCATGTATGCGCCGGGATCGCCCTCGTCGGCATTGCATATCACGTATTTCTCATCCCCTGCTGCCTGTTTCATCAATTCCCATTTTTTTCCCGTCGGGAATCCTGCTCCGCCCCTGCCCCTCAGACCCGAAGTTTTAATCTCATTAATAATTTTTTCAGAGGTATCACCCCTAATAACTTTACACAGGGAACTGTATCCGCCCACCGCAATATATTCCTTGATATCCTCCGGGTTTATGAGTCCGCAGTTGCGCAGCACGACTTTCTTCTGTTCCTTGAAAAACGGGATTTGATTCCACAGAGGTATTTCATCCATCCCCCTGCCGTAAATTATATTTCCGGTGATGTGGTCCCACATTTCAATCCTGCACAGGACTTTTTTCCGCGGGATTTTTCCGCCGGCGACCCACCCTGCGATTGCCGGAATATCCTTTAAAATTACTCTATGCAGAATAATAAGAGGTTTTCCCGGAATATAAACATTTACCAGCGGTTCCTCGGCGCAGAAACCAAAACATCCTGTTTTTACAATTCTAACCTTTGCGTTTTTCTTTTTAAATACTTTTTCGAAAGCCCTGTATAATTCTTCCGCGCCGTTACCTATGCCGCACGTGCCCATACCAACGGCTATGCGGGGATTAACCGGAATAATCTTCTTTAGCCCGCTTTCCCTGACTTTCCGGAGACTGTTCATATCCGTTATTTTCAACTCCCTCTCCCCTTGAGGGAGAGGGTCGGGGTGAGGGGTGCGTAAATTTTCATTCCTTTTTGCGGTTGCCGGAAGCAAACATGTTCGTTTCATTTTGTGGACAGTACCTTTATTATTTTGCGCAGTTTTTCACGGGTAATGTGACTGAGTATTTTCCCGTCAATTTCCGCTACCGGAGCAAGGGCGCACTGACCAAAACATGCCACTGTTCTGATGGTAAACTTGTTGTCTCCGGTCGTAACGGGAAAATTTTCATCCGAAATTTCTTCCATGTCCAGCAGCGGCTTTACTACTTCTAAAAGTTCTTTTGAGCCCCTCGTATGGCACGCCGTTCCGCGGCACACTGTAATGATGTGTTCCCCCTGCGGCTTGAGGTTGAAAAAAGCATAAAACGTAACAACACCATAAACCTGCGAAAGGGGGACAGCCGTCTTTTTCGCGATATATTCCAGCGTTTCCTCAGGAAGGTATTTGTATCTGTTTAGTTCCTGCGCCTCTTCAAGTATTCCGAGCAGACCTCCGGGTTTGTTTTTGTATTTCAGTATTAGTTTATCAAGAGGCCCGGCGCCCAGTTTATGAGTGCGCTGTTTTTTACTTCCGGCGCTGACTGGCATAAAGAAGATTCTTAAACAGAATCGCCGTGGTCACCGGGCCCACGCCGCCCGGGACAGGGGTAATTCTTCCGGCTCTTTCAAGAGCTTTCTCGTATTCCACGTCGCCGACGGTCTTTTTTTTGGGTTTTCCCTTATCGTTCAGGACGGGAGACCCTTTCTCGTCCAGCACGGGGACACGGTTGATTCCCACATCTATCACCACAGCGCCTTCCTTTATCATTTCACCTTTTATGAGCCCGGCTTTTCCGGCTGCGACTATCAGAATGTCAGCCCTCTTTGTATGGAAAGCAAGGTCTTTAGTTGCGATGTGACAGCAGGTGGTTGTTGCCGATTCATTCAGCGAAGAGAGAAGCAGCATATTTACGGGTTTTCCAACAATCGCGGAATGCCCGACGATAACCGCCTCTTTTCCCTTTATATCAATGTTTTCTCTTTTTATTATTTCCCACACAGCCATCGCGGTGCAGGGCGCGAGACCGATTTCACCAAGAACCAGCTTGCCGAGGTTCGCCGGGTTCAGACCCTCAACGTCTTTCAGGGGACTTATTATCGCCTGAAATTCTTTAGCGTCCAGCGGTTCCGGCAGAGGCATCTGAAGTATTATACCGCTGACGGCAGGGTCGTTATTCAGTTTTTCAATTTGGGCTTTCAATTCATCTTTAGAAGTTTTCCCTGCCATTTACACAAGTTCGTAGCCGATTCCCAGTTCTTCCGCCGCCTTCCTCTGGTTGTTTACGTAAACCCTTGAGGCGGGATTCTCTCCGACCTGAACCGCAACAAGTTTAGGTTTTGTCTCCATCTTTCCCGCCGCTTCCGTAATTTCTTTCCTGAGAGCCTCGGCAATACTT
>JBDRMV010000071.1:0-8308 GCA_043811795.1 bacterium
GGTCAGGTTCGTTGCGCCCGGGCCGGACGTAGCAATGCCGACTCCTACTTTTCCCGACGAACGGGCATAACCGTCGGCCATGTGCGCCGCGCCCTGTTCGGGCCTTGTAAGAAAAAATGTAATTTTTTTGTTAGAATACAACTTATCAAAAATTGGAATGACTACCCCTCCGGGGATGCCGAAAATCGTATCAACGCCCTCGCGTTCAAGCGCCTTTATAATAATTTCGCTTCCTGTCAGTTTCATTGTAAAATTTCCTCCCTGTTCATTTATAAAATTTTCTCTCTAATCTACGCAGGAGGTGCGGCGTTGTCTGACAAGCCGTCAGTCCGAGGGTCTCTACTTTCTCCCCGCAGGACTGCGGAGCGAGCCGCCTTTGTAGGGGACAGCTCTCTTTGAGAACTGTCCCCTTCCATAGCATGCTTGGAAGGCAATGCCGCACCAACAAACCACTATCGGTTTTTCTATCCATTTTTTAATATTGCTCCCGACGAGGCAGAAGTAACAAGTCTGCTGTATCTTGCGAGCCATCCCGACATTTTTTTATGTTTTATTTTCGTTTTCGCGAGCCGGCTTTTTATTTCCGTTTCGCTTAAATCAACGGAAATTTTTCTTTTGTCAATGTCAATTGAAATTATGTCGCCTTCCCTCACGGCGGCAATCGGCCCTTTTTCGGCGGCTTCCGGCGAGATATGACCTATGCAGGGGCCTCTTGTCCCGCCCGAGAATCGCCCGTCGGTAATCAGCGCCACCGAGTTACTCAAACCCATTCCGGTTATCGCGGAAGTGGGCGCCAGCATCTCCCGCATTCCGGGTCCGCCCTTAGGTCCTTCGTACCGTATAACGACGACGCTGCCTTTTTTTATTTTCTTTGAAAGGATTGCTTTCATTGCTTCTTCTTCCGAATCAAAAACCCGGGCGGGCCCCTTAAAAATTCTCACCTGCTTATCAACAGCGCTCTGTTTCACCACCGCGCCGTCGGGGGCAAGGTTACCCGAAAGAATAGCAATACCCCCTTCCCTGTGATATGCCTTTGAAAGAGGTCTTATAACGTCTTCGTCTGCAATGACGCTTTTTTTCGCGATTGATTTAATTGAGTGCCCCGAAACGGTTCTGTTTTCTTTAAGGAAGGGAATCAGCCGCTTGAGGACAGCGGGGATTCCTCCCGCAAATTCCAAATCCTCCATAAAATATTCGCCCCCGGGCCGTATGTTCGTGATGTGCGGGACTTTCCTGCTTAACTTATCAAACAGGTCTATTTTAAAATCCACCCCCGCTTCATGCGCAATTGCCGGAAGATGAAGAACCGTATTCGTCGAACCGCCGAGTGCGAGGTCGAGAACGACGGCATTATGAAAGGCATTTTTGTTCAGTATGTCCCGTGTTTTTATGTTCTGTTTTACGAGCGTCATAATTTTTTCGCCGGATTCGTAAGCAATGCGTTTTTTCTTCGCCATCCCCGCGAGCGCCGTTCCGCAGCCGGTTACGCTCATTCCCATCGCTTCTATCAGGCAGGCGGTCGTGTTGGCGGTGTACATTCCCTGGCAGGAACCCTGCCCCGGGCAGGCCTCCATTTCAAGGGCATCAAGCTCGGCTCTGCAGATTTTTCCCGCCTGATAGAGGCCCACCGCCTCAAAAGTGTCTCTTACAAGCGAGCGCCGCTGCCCCTTGTAATTTCCGCTTATCATGGGGCCGGCGGTAACGACAATAGCGGGCACGTTAAGGCGCGCTGCGGCCATAAGCATTCCCGGGTTTATCTTGTCGCAATCGGTCAGGAGGACAAGCCCGTCGAGCTGATGCGCCTGAACGACGGATTCAATCATATCCGCTATCAATTCCCGGGAGGGCAGCGAGTAATGCATTCCTATATGCCCCATCGCAATGCCGTCGCAGATTGCGCTCACGCTGAATATAAACGCCGCGCCGCCTCCGGCATAAATTCCTCTTTCGATGTGCCTTTCGAGGTCTCTCATTCCGACATGACCGGGCACGAGGTCCGTATAGCTTGAAGCGATTCCGATAAACGGTTTTTTCATTTCCGCTCTGGAGATGCCCGTTCCGTACAGCAAAGCCCTGTTCGGCGTTCTTTCAAAACCGGTTTTTATTTTATCACTTCTCATTTTACTCGAGGGTTACTTTCCTCTTTATACTGTCGAGGAATGTATCGCTTATGCCGGGAAGGTCTTTGAGTTCGTCAAGTTCCCATATATCGCCCATCTTCTTCCGGTATTCGAGTATGTTCTTTGCAATTTCCCCTCTCATTCCGGGAACCTGCATAAGCATATCGTAATCCGCCGTGTTCAGGTTTATTTTTCCGCCCCTGCTGCGTTTCTTCGGGGCATCGGAACTGAAACTTTCGTTCTGCGCGTCCCCCGACAAACTAATGGAATCCGTTGTCGACGTCCGCGCTTTTTTCAAAAGCTGGTCTATTGAATATGTCTTTGCAATTTCTATTTTCGGCACTTCAAGCACCGCCTTTATCGGCGGTTTTTCCTCTTTTGCGCCTTCGGCGGTTTTGAAGTAAACAATAACGGCGAGAAAAGACAAGGCAATTCCCGAAAGAATATAGGAATTCTGCCATTGAGTCAGACGAGTATTTCCAATTTTCATTTTTCCCCCTTCAAAAGTTTATACACAATGCTTTCAACGAGGGCGTTCCACGACGCTTCAATGATGTCTTCGGAAACGCCGAGAGTCGTCCATCTTTCTTTGCCGTCGCCGGATTCTATAAAGACCCTTACGGCGGCTGCTGTCGCCGCCTTCGGGTTCAGAACCCTGACCTTAAAATCCGTGAGGGAAATTTCTTTAAGCTGCGGATAAAAACTCCGCAATGACTTTCTCAAAGCGTTGTCCAGCGCATTTACGGGGCCGTCGCCTTCGGCAACCTCGTAAACGTCCCTGCCGCGCACCGCAACTTTTACGGATGCCTCGCATTTTTTTAAGTTACCGTCTTTTTTCTTTATGTATTCCGAAATAACCCTGCAGCTCTTTATCTCAAAAAACACCGGCATTTTTTTAGTGTATTTTTTGAGAAAAATTTTCAGCGAAGCGTCGGCGGCTTCGTATTGATAACCCTGTGCTTCCCTGATTTTTATTTCGTTCAGGACATCCTTGATTTCTTTCTTATCTTTCATTTCAATATCAAGCTGCCTGCTTTTGAGGCGGAGATTTGCCTGCCCCGAAAGATCGGAAATGAGAATTCTTCTTTCGTTTCCGACAAGTTCGGGTTTTATGTGCTCGTATGTGGACGGGTTTTTGACGACTGCGGAAACGTGGACGCCCCCCTTGTGGGCGAAGGCGGAGGAACCGACAAACGGCTGTTCTTTCCTGGGAATGAGGTTTGCAATCTCATCGATGTAGCGTGAGGTCTTTACAAGTTTCTTGAGGTTCCGTTTTGTAAAGTTCGGTATTTTGCGGTTTTTCTTCAGCAGGAGGTTTGCTATCACCGAGGAGAGATTGGCGTTTCCGCATCTCTCGCCCCATCCGTTGAGCGTGCCCTGAACCATTGTCGCCCCGCAGTCACAGGCAGCGAGTGAATTTGCGACTCCGAGTTCGCAGTCGTTGTGAGCGTGAATTCCGAGTTCCACGCCGGGAAATTTTGATTTCACAATTTTTATAATCCTTGAAAGTTCCTCCGGTATTGTCCCGCCGTTGGTGTCGCAGAAGACAAGCCGGTCGGCGCCGCCTTCTACGGCCGCCCGCAGCGTTTTAAAAGCGTAGCCGGAATTTTCAAGAAACCCGTCAAAAAAGTGTTCGGCGTCATAAATAATTTCTTTTCCTGATTTTTTTAGAAACATCACCGACTCCCTTATCATCCTGAGATTTTCCCCGGGCGTCGTGTTCAGCGCATCCCTCACGTGCATCAGAGATGTCTTTCCGAAGATGCAGAAAGCGTCGGGCTTTGTCTTCACAAGTTCAAGGAGGTTTTTATCCTGCCCGGGTTTTGTATCTTTCCTCCTCGTCGAGCCGAAAGCGACGAGTTTCGCCGGTCGGAGAGACCTGCTTTTCATTTTTCCGAAAAACTCGGTGTCCCGCGGGATGGCGCCCGGCCAGCCCCCTTCGATGTAATGAATACCGAGATTCCGCAGGGCCTCGGCAATGTTTATTTTATCCGTTACCGTAAGAGAAATTCCCTCTGCCTGCGTCCCGTCCCTGAGAGTGGTATCAAAAAGAAAAACCGGTTTCATAATTTAAATTCTTTCACAAGCGCTTTGACCGCCTTCCGTATTGCGGGGCACTCTATCACGCAGGAAATTTTTATTTCGGAGGTCGCAATCATTTCTATGTTTATTTTATTTTTGGCGAGAGCGCCGAACATTCTTGCCGCAACCCCGCTGTGAGTTTTCATTCCGCTTCCGATAATGGATATTTTTGCCACGTTTTCTTTTATCAAAATCCTTTTTGCGCATAGTTTTTCCCCAATTTTTTCAAGTATTTTCTTAACTCTGACGGTATCTTTTTTCTTTACGGTAAAGGATATATCGTTAACGGGCCTGTGCCCCCGGAACAGCGGCTGAGCCGCCGATTGTATTATCATATCCACGCAAATGTCTTTTTCGGCAATCTGCTTGAAAATTTCAGCGGCAATGCCCGGCCTGTCCGGCACGCCGACAATACTTACCTTCGTCTGATTCTTATCTTCCGTAATGCTTCTTACTACAAGTTTTTCCAGCAATTGTTCCTCCCCGCAAATTAAGGTTCCCCGAGCTGTTGCGAAACTTGAGGCAACCTCAAAAGCGACGTTCCTGTTTTTTGCGAGTTCCACCGCTCTCGCCTGCATAACGCCCGCTCCGGCGCCCGCCATTTCAAGCATCTCGTCATAGCTTATTATATCAATTTTTTTCGCATTTTTGTAAATTTCCGGGTTGGCGGTGAAAATTCCCTCCACATCCGTAAATATTTTGCAGCCGGCTTTAAGAACGGCCGCCAGGGCAATTGCGGTAAGGTCGGAGCCCCCGCGCCCGAGAGTTGTTATTTCACCGCCGGCGGTCTGCCCCTGAAAACCGGCCACGATAACCGTAAAATTATTTTTCAGAGCGCCGGTCAATCTTTTTGCGGAAATTGTTTTGATTCTTGCGTTTGAAAAATTTCCGTCCGTTATAATCCCTATCTGATGCCCCGTAAAAGAAATGACTTTCTGTTTCATTGCGGAAAGGGCTATTGCAAGGAGCGATATTGTCTTCTGTTCGCCTGTTGAAAGCAGCATGTCCATTTCTCTCGCGTGCGGGTTTTTTGAAAGTTTCAGAGCTTCCTTCGTAAGATCGTCGGTTGAGTTTCCCGCCGCCGAAACGACAACGACAGGTTTGAATCCGCGGTTTTTAAAAGTTATGATTCTTCTGGCGGCATTTTTTATTTTTCTCACGGACGCCACCGACGAGCCGCCGAATTTCAGGACGATAACTTTTTTCATTTCACTCTCCCGGAAAGAGTCCTGGATGATTTTATTTTTATTCCCTCATTTGCAATTTTCGTAAGTATGACACTGCTTTTTATCCCTCTGCCCGCAAACGCCTTTTTCATCGCCCATGATATTTTCCCGGCATTCTTTTTGTCTTGCGCGACCGCTCCGACGGAAGAACCCGAGCCGGAAATAAAAACGCCCCGGGCTCCCGCACCGAGAGCCGCTTTTTTCACTTCGTCAAATCCGGGAATAAGTTTCTTTCTGAAAGGCGTGTGGAGCATGTCTTCAAACATAAAAGGGCTGACCTTGCCTGCGTGAATTCCGGCGAGAAGAGAGGAAATTCTCGAGAGGTTGAAAATAACGTCTTTTTTAGAGTACTTGTCCGGCAGAATTCTGCGGGCTTCATCAGTGCTTATATCAATCTCGGGCACCGCAAGACAAATAGGATTTTTCAGTTTGTTTTTTAACGGAATAACTGCAACGTTTTTTCCCGCAGGAACCGAAATCGCAATCCCGCCGAACAGAGAAGCGCTCGCGTTGTCGTAATGCCCCTCCGCCGAGGCGACAATCTTTAGAATGTCAAGATTGCCGAGTTTTTTACCCGATACCTCATTCGCGAAAAATGCGCCGGCCAGCCGTGCCGCCGCCGAAGAGCCGAGACCTTTCATAAGAGGAATGCGGTTTTCCTCAAGTATTTTAATTTGACCGAGTTTTTTATAGGAGAAACCGTTTTTTCTGAAAACGGAAAGAGCTGCTTTCCAGACGATATTTTTTGCGGACAAAGCGACGCTCTCTTTTCCGAAACCCGAAACTTTTATTTTCAGAGAAAACGGACCGGGCGAAATACAGAATACAAACTTGTTCTTTATGTTAAGAGCGGCGCTCAGAACGTCAAAGCCGCAGCCCAGATTCCCCGACGATGCAGGAACTTCAACAATGATTTCCTTATTTTCCATCTGTAAATACCCCTATTACTGCTCATCAATGTAGCATGAAAGCTTGCTTTCATTTTGCGAGCAAGCTCGCATGCTACAACATATATATTTACATTTCATAATCTGTGCCGTCTTGCCGGCATGAATGTTCCATTTTGGAATTATAGCAAAAAACAGGAGTCCTTAAAACCTGATACCGGCCGTTGTTATGTATGCAAAATCAAGAGTTCCGTGCGGCAGAAATGCGAAGTCTACGAAATAGTGTTTGTCCTGCCAGCCGATGCCGAAACTCAAATCGAAAACATCCTGGTAAGCAGAGCCGAGGCGAAGCGTCAGGTTTTCCCGCTGCCTGAATTCAAGACCGAATAAATATGAAGGCCTTTCATCGGGGTTATACTTTATTTCGCAGGAAAGAAAGAAACGCCCCATTTTTTTCAGCGTTCCCGCCTGTATCTGTCTCGGGAGCGATTCCTTTTCGGTTTCAAATTTCTTGCGGGTTCCCGCATTTGAAAGGACAATGCCGAAAGAACTCGTCACGCCCGGCATCGTGATAAAACCCAGGTCAAAAGATGAGTGGCTGTAGTTCTCGCGGTAAATTTTCTGGTCAAGTTTTTTGTATGAAACGCCGATGCCCGTATATCTTTTCAGCCGGAAACCGTAAGAAAAACCGAGCGCGCGGTATTTGTTTTCAAAATCGCCCAAAATTTCGCCGGCCGCATCCCTTGCCGTGTCGGGAAAGCCGTATGACTGCCAGTTCAGCGCAAAGCGGCGGACGTTGTATGAAACCGTTTCCATATGCGTGTGCATGTACCAGCCATTGTGAGAGAAAGACAAATCGCTCTCCGGTTCAAACGCCAGCGCCGCCGGATTTATCTTCCAGCAGTCGCGGCCTTCCCATGTAACAACACCCCCGTTGCGCGCGGAAATGCGCGCGGAGTCGGGTATTTTCAGAAACGAGAAACTGTCATGCCCGGGACTGTATGCCGCTGAAGGCGGCAAAATTAAAAATGAAAAATTAAAAATGAAGAATGGAAAACAAAAAAGAAGCAATCTCCAATTTTTAATCTTTAATTTTCTATCTTCCATTTTCTATTTTCCATCTGCCTTTCCTGTTCAGCAGAAAAATTTAAAAGTATTAGAACCGTCCCCATTCTTTTTTCTTTTCTTCTTTTCATCTTAAAATTGTCATTTTTCCTTTTGCCCTTCCTTTCATGGTGTCGTAAACAATAAAATAGCTGCCTGTCGCGACGAAGTCGCCGCTCGTGTTTTTACCGTCCCATTCATTCGTTCCGGTCAGCGTAACGACGAGCATGCCGCTGAGGTCGTAGATTTCTATGCTTGCGTTTAACGTTCCTATATCTTTCGGCGCGATAATTCTGCAGGAGCCGTTGGAAGACCTGAAGGGATTCGGCGCCGCATAACACATTCCTTCCTCTCTGTAAGAACCGTATCCGGAAGAGCGCGGCGTCGGAAAAGCGTTTACGTAGAAATCGGCAAAATTGTTATCCGTGTCCTCTCCGTCGGGATCCCTTGTGAGTGACGCTCCGCTTGTTGCCTTAAGGGCGGATGTTTTAACCTGGTCCATGACGTCAGCCGGTATGGACCCTGTTACTGTTTCTGCGTATGCAACCGCATCCATTATGTAGCCGAGCCCGTCTATCAGCCGCAGGGTCTGCGGCGCGGTGTTGCCCAGTGTGTGGTCGCTGTCAGTGTTGCTGTCGGAGTACCGGTAGTCGCCGCCGTATCTGAAAAACGATTTTGACTGGCAGAGCAGGAAATACGACTTCGCCTTTATTGAGGTTGAAACCGAAATCGTCATCAAGTCCTTCCATGCCTCGCTGTAATATTTCTGGATTTTCCAGCCGGTTATGTCCATGTCGGACGACAGGTTGTTGTAAAGTTCCAGCCATTCGTAACCCGTATCGGTGCCGTCCGCATCGTAAACGAATTCGTTTATCACAACCCCGCCGGC
>JBDRMV010000072.1:0-9281 GCA_043811795.1 bacterium
AATTTCAGAGTATGAAAAACTCATAGATAAAGACCCTAATAATCCTGCACTTCATTTTAGTATTGGGGTCATTTATATGAAAAAATGTTTGTATAATATGGCGGTTAATGAGTATAGAATAGCCCTACGGATTCAACCTGACTATTTATTTGCAATAGAAAATCTTGCCTTGATATATCCAAAGGGCGGTTTAACGACGGTCGAAACAATTAATTTGTGGGAAAAAGCATTGACTTTAGAAAAAAGACCTGAGTGGAGAGTAATAATAACCAAACATCTCAAAAAATTAAAGTATTAAATAAATAGGAGTATTTAATTTTAGGATATTTATTTCAGGCGGTTTGGGCTCTTTACAATTCAGCCAATAATTTGTCAAATAATGAGGTTACGGGGCAAAATGGTTTTAGCAGAAGAATCGGGATAAAGGTATTTGGCCATAATCTGAACTATGCCATTGTTCCTTATTCTGAATTTGGCACTATCCAGAGAATAAGTTTCACGGCAAAGTTTTAAGATGGAGGGGTAATGAAACTGACAGGAAGCGAAATTATTATAAAGGCGCTTGAACGCGAGGGCGTTGATACGATTTTCGGCATACCCGGAGGGGTAGTCATTCCAATTTTTGATAAGTTGTATTCAAACAAAAAAATTAAATTTATTCTTACAAGGCACGAACAGGGCGCGGCGCACATGGCCGACGGTTATGCCCGTTCGTCGGGAAAAGTAGGAGTCTGCATTGCTACGTCCGGCCCGGGAGCAACGAACCTGACCACAGGTCTTGCAACAGCATATATGGACTCTATACCGCTTGTGGCGATTACGGGTCAGGTGGCGTCCCATCTCGTCGGGAACGACGCTTTCCAGGAGGCCGACACAACAGGCATTACCCGGCCGATAACAAAGCAGAATTTTCTGGTGACGGATGTCGGGAAACTTTCTGAAATTTTTTCGCAGGCGTTTTACCTTGCGAGGACGGGCAGGCAGGGCCCTGTTCTGATTGATATTCCCGTTGATATTCAAAATGCTTCATGCGAATTCTGCCCTAATCCCTGCCATAAAATAAGGGGCTATAAACCTAATTTGGAAGGGCATCCCAAACAGATAAAAACTGCGCTGGAAGCGATTCTCCGGTCACGTGCCCCTCTCATCTACGCGGGGGGCGGTATCATAAGTTCCGGCGCCGCGCCCGAACTTACGGCGCTGGCAAGAACTTTTGATATTCCCGTAACGCTGACGCTGATGGGTATCGGCGCGTTTCCGGGAACCGATAAACTTTTTATCGGGATGCCGGGAATGCACGGAACGCAGGCGGCGAATTTCGCAATGCAGAACAGCGACCTAATCATTGCTATTGGCGCAAGATTTGATGACAGGGTAACCGGTAAAGTTGATGGGTTCGCGCCGAAAGCGAAGATTATTCATCTTGATATCGACCCGACTTCAATTTCAAAGAATGTTACGGCTGACATTCCCATCGTCGGGGACTGCAAAATTGTTCTAAAACAGCTCCTGGAATTCTGCCGGCAGAACAAAATTAAAAAGAAATTCCCCGCATGGCTTAAAGAAGTGAATAAAGTTAAAGAAAAGAAACCCCTGATTTACAAAAACGACGCAATTTTAAGACCGCAATACATTGTTGACCGGCTTTACAAATTGACAGGAGGGCGTGCCGTTGTTGTAACAGAGGTGGGACAGAACCAGATGTGGGCGGAACAGTTTTACAAATATGATTATCCGCGGCACTTCCTTTCATCGGGAGGGCTCGGGACAATGGGCTACGGTCTGCCTGCGGCAATAGGCGCAAAAGCCGCAAATCCGGATAAAGAAGTTGTTGACATCGCAGGTGACGGCTCAATCCAGATGAACATTCAGGAACTTGCAACGGCAAAAGTCAACGGGATAAAGGTTATAGTTCTGATACTCAACAACAATTACCTCGGGATGGTGCGGCAGTGGCAGGAACTTTTCTACGGAAAGAGATACTCAGCAACCTTTTTAGGTGATTCCAAAACGAAAAAATACTGGCCTGATTTCAAGCGCCTCGCCGAAGCATACGGCCTCATCGGTATAACCGTTAAAGATAAAAAGGCCGTTGACGGGGCGATAAAAACAGCGCTTAAAGCGAAAGAGACCTGCGTAATTGATTTCAAAGTAAGGCAGGAGGAAAACGTCTCGCCCATGGTTCCCGGCGGGGCAACCATTGACCAGATTCTGGATCTGGCGTAAAATTTGTAAATGGTGATTAGGGGGATAAAATGAAAAAAAAATGGCTGCTTTGCATTAGTTTTCTTTTGTTATGGTCATGCGGTAGTCGAGTAAAATATATGAAGAGTTTTGAAAAAGAATCAAGATACACAAATATAAAAGTATTTCATGAAGTTCAGCCTGAGGAAAAATATGTAAAAATAAATGAAATTAAATACAAAGCTCCTATGAATAAAACCTTTGGAAATTTTTCAGTAACGGAAGAGATAAAAGAAATAGTGAAAAGTCAGAAAGGTAATGGGGCTATAATTAGAGATGTTAAAACGAAAGTCCCTTTATGGGGTTATATAACCGCTGTTTTTTTCTATGTGCCTGTGAGACAAAGTGCTACTGTAGATATAATAAATTTTGTTAAGTAAATTTGGTATTTTTTAGGAGGGTTTATGAAGCATACGATTGCGGCTCTTGTTGAAAATAAGCCGGGGGTCCTTGCAAAAATATCGGGGCTTTTTTCCGCGCGGGCTTTTAACATAAGTTCGCTGACGGTGGGGGAAACTGAGGTCGCCGACATTTCCAGAATGACAATTGTTGTAAAAGGCGATGACAAAATATTAGAACAGGTTGTAAAACAACTGAACAAACTCCCTGACGTAATAAAAGTAATTGACTTCAAAAACGAGGAGTTTATAGAAAGAGACCTGATGCTTGTAAAGGTGAGCACCTCAAAAAATGTGCGCAGGGAAATTATTGAGATTGCCAATGTTTTCCGCGCCAATATCGTTGATGTTTCGACGGACACCTGCACCCTTGAACTGACGGGAAGGGAAAATAAAATCGAGGCGTTCCTGAAACTTCTTTCGCCCTATGGCATAAAAGAAATGGTGCGGACGGGAATTATTGCCCTTGCCCGCGGCAAAAAAACTTAAAAACCCCACCTGGAAAATATTGGAAATTGGGGGTTGACACGAAAAAGCCGTATTTGTAAAATATCCATACAGGGATAGAAAATTTAAGAAAAACTAAATCGGGAAAGTTTGGGATTTTGAAACATTGAGATAAAAACCAGGAATTAAACAGAAGTTTTATCAAACCACCGGCTGCCTTTGTAACAATTCTTAGGGGCAGCGGCTGGTAATTATAACGGGAGGCAAAATGCCGGAAATTAACATGGAAGAACTGGAAAAGATGAAATGGTGGGAACTGAGGCACATTGCATCGTCAATGAATGTTAAAAACATCCCAAAACTGAAAAGAGATGCTCTAATAGAGGAAATAATGAAACCGCGGGGTACGCCGGCGCCCGCGCCGGTCCTCGTATCCCCGCCTAAGAAGGAATACCGGGAAAACGAAACGCCGGCGGAAAACACCTTTCCTCCGAAAGAAGAAAAAGAAGGTTTTCTCGAGATACTTCCCGACGGATTCGGTTTTCTGAGGGCAAGCGAAAACAGTTATCTCCCTTCAAATAACGATATTTATGTGGCGCCCATGCTGATAAAGCGTCTCCGGCTCAGAACAGGGGACTTTCTGCAGGGCTTCTGCAAACATCCATCCGTCAACAACGAAAAATACTACGCAATGAACGACATTACATCCGTAAATTCCCAGACGGCTGAAGAATCAATAAAAAGGCCGCACTTTGACAAATTGACCCCTTTGTATCCGCATGAAAAGATAAACCTTGAGACGACGAGAGACCTGATTTCGACGCGGGTGATGGATTTGCTTACCCCTATAGGAAAAGGTCAGAGGGGTCTGATTGTGGCCGCTCCGCGGACGGGAAAAACCATGCTTCTTCAGGCAATTGCCAACGCCGTAACGGAAAATCATCCCGAAGTTGTTCTTATATGCCTGCTTATTGACGAGAGGCCTGAGGAAGTTACCGATATGCGGAATAGTGTAGCCACGGAAGTGGTCGCTTCAACCTTTGACGAAACGCCGCAAAGGCACACGCAGGTGGCGGATATGGTGCTTGAAAAAGCGAAACGGCTTGTTGAAATGGGGAAGGATGTCATGATACTCCTTGATTCCCTCACGCGGCTGGCGAGAGCCCACAACGCCCAGACACCGTCGTCAGGAAGAGTTATGTCGGGGGGGCTTGAGTCCAGCGCTCTTCAGAAGCCGAAAAAATTCTTCGGAGCGGCAAGAGCGACCAAAGAGCAGGGAAGTTTAACCATCATCGCGACGGCTCTTGTGGACACCGGCTCCCGGATGGACGAAGTCATATTCGAAGAATTCAAGGGTACGGGAAACATGGAGGTAAACCTCTCTCGGGAATTAACCGACAAAAGAGTTTTCCCTACAATCGATATATCAAAAAGCGGCACGAGGAAGGAGGAACTTCTTTTGAGCGAGGAAGTTCTTAACAAGATCTGGATTTTAAGAAAACTCCTTTCAAGGGTTGACCATGTGGAAGCGATGGAATTTATCCGCGAAAAAATAAAAAAGACAGCGTCGAACAAGGATTTCCTCAAATCGATGCAGAAATAAACTTCGGGAACCTTATGGTTAAACCTGCCTTATTTGTTATTTCGTCATATATACTCGGCTCAATTCCCTGTGTGTGCATAGACATGTAGTGCGAAGATTTATCTTCGCTAAAGGCGACCTTAAAAGGTCGCACTACAATTTCTTTTTCAACTCCTCAAGAAGTTGACGATATCTTTGCTCGGGTCTGAGTTTATACGCAATTTGCATGTTTTTTTCCGCCTTAACGTAGTCCCCGAGGTTGTAATAACAAACCCCTGCAAAGTAATAAGTGCGGTGGTCCGCAACATTTTTATCGATTAAATCACTCGTGTCTTCAAGCGCTCCTTTCCAATCCCCGCTCTGTATTTTCCCCGACGACGATTGAAGCATGAATGTCAGGTAAGTTTCCTGCACCGTGTTCGGGGGGGGGCTATGCGGTTTTGACGCCTCTTTCTCAGACAGAATTTCATACAGATAAACGCCGTTTAAATCATATAATTTTTTCATGTATTTTTTCCAGAATTCGTTTAGAACCGCAAAGTTCTTTTTTTCAAAGTATAAAGTCCCATAGACGGCGGTTCTGATTGTTTCGGGTATATTTACGATAATGTGCGTGATTTCTTTTTGTTTGAGATAACTGTAAAATTCATCCGCATCACTTACATGGTTTAAGAACTCAATCAGAGGATTGTGCCCGGCAACATCGGAAGTGACGAATTTTCTTTTTATGTAATAGCATTTGGAGTCCCTGAACATCAGGATTTTTGCATCCGCGGAAAGATTTTTGTTTGCGTACCTGTAGGCGCCGTATGAGGGGCAGGGGTAACTCGGCCTGGATGCAGAAAGATATTCGCTTTTTGATAAACTGCCTGTCAGAATGGAAAAGGGTTTATAAACGACGTGAGCGAGCGGGACCATAAACAGAAAATTAATGGTTATTAAAAATATAAATACCCATAAAAGGATATTCCCTATAAATTTATTTATTTCTCCGGTTTTTACAACCGCGAAAGCCGCCGCCACGCTTAATGCGGGTATCGCCGGCGTGTAATACTTAATTTTGGTATCCGGCGCCCACAGAACCCATAAGACGTAAGTAAAGAACGAAAACAATAAAAGTTTATAAACCGTTTTTTTGTTTTTGGCGTCAATTAAAAAAAACAACGGAATAAAAGCGAGGAAAACGGCTCCTATCATAAAATAATCAGGCGAACTGTATTTGTTACTGCCGCCTCCTTTTATGCTGAGATTCCACGGCACCGTCAAAAGATTTAGAAAATTCTGTTTTTTTCGCACCGGCGCTGAAAAATAATTTTTGATTTGGTCAGTGTGCGATTGGTGTGAATATTTAACATTCCAGTATTTGGCAAGAAACGGATGGACAGGATTACCGGATTCCACATAATTCTTAACAAGCCACGGAGAATATGTCATTAGCGCAATTGCGCCGAATAACAAAATTTTTTTTATCTTTGTAAAAAAACAACTATCCTTTGAAAAAAATAACACAGCAGCCAGCCCTGACGAAAATAAAATTCCCGAATATTTGGAGCCCATGGCAAAACCGGCAAGAATCGCAGACAGAATCAGCCACTTATTATCGCCTTTTATAGTCAGCGAATTAATTAAAGCGGATAAACTAAGGAAGGTGAATAACGTCAGCCCGATATCCGTTGTTGCCGACCATGACCTGCTGATAACCGTCGGGGTAAAATAAAAAACCGCGGCGCCGATAATACCCATAATCCGACTATTAAAGTTTTTTTCGCAAAAATAAAATATCCCTAAAATGGTTATCAATCCGCAGGAAAAATTGATTAATTTAGGCGTCATTTCGTTTTTCAGCATCATTCCCATCAGATAAACAATGGACATCAGGTGCGGGTAATGTGAAACAATTTTGTATGGGCTTGGAAGAATCCTGTGATAGTTACTGTAATAGTTTGGAAGACCTAAGTGATAATTCAGAGAATCGTAAAACATCTCCGGCGTAAAACTTATGAGAAAATTGAACAGGACGAGTAAAAACAAAAGAAAAATAATAATTTTGTGCAGTAATGAAATTTGAAATTTCTTTGAAGCGCCCGTTTTCGCCAGAGGTAAAATTTCCTTTATTCCCAGTACGAAAAGCACAAGCCACAAAGGATAAAAGATTGACTTGTACAATAAACCGAAAATTCCCAGAAAGAAAACGATATAACCCAAAGACCCGAGACCGGCGCCGAACGAAAAAGTTAAATCTTCAAGCGGCGAACTCATTTTAATTTTTAGTAATTGAATAACCCTTCTTCCGATAAAAAAAGCGCCTGCTATAATACCGACGACCAGAAACAATGCGGATATATATTCAACCAATAAGTGCAGAAAATTGGTCAGATTGAATTGACCTTCCAATTTGAATAAATATGAAACATCCGGATTAATCCGGTGATACTTCATAAACCGTGACGTAACCACTCCGAGCCACACAATCGAAATTACGAAAAACAGAACTTCCGGTATTTTTATTCCGTTAGAGATAACTGCCCTTATTTTTTTTCTTTTATTTTCCATAATGGATTTTTTCTGCAAATTTCGCGAACTTGCTCCGGAGGACTTTAAAATCCTCACGTTTGATAAACACAGTATCCAGGAATTTATTTCCCGAGATGCTTAAAAACTTTTTCAGAACTATCACCGTCATTAGTATGTAAGATAAAGTTGAAGAGAGCGCGGCGCCGGAGATTCCCCACCTGGGAATAAACAGTAGGTTCAATATTATGTTTATTCCCAGTGCAACCCCTGAAGCGTAAGTAATAAATATCGGTTTTCCGCGGCCTATCAGGTCAAAATTGAGTACGTTGCAAACACTCAAAGCCGCTATTCCGGGAAGCAGAATTTTTAGCGGTTCATACGCAGAGATAAACTGTTTTCCGAAAAGAATCAGAATAATACTCTTGCTTAAAGCAAAAAGAATACAAGCGCTAATCAGAGTTAAAAAAAGCGAGACCCTGCATATTTGAGGAGTGGAGCGGTAGGGAATTTCCCGGCTGGACTGCGCTATACGGGGAAAAAGCGCAAGACCAATGGAAGTCGGAAAAAATAAAAGGGCTTCTGCAATTAGAACGGATATACTGTAATACCCGACGAGTACCGCGCTCGTAAAAAAATTTATCAGCAATATGTCAAGGCGATAGTTGAGAAAATTCATTATGGTGGCCAAATATCCTTTGACGCCGAATTTGATTAACTCTTTGCAAAATTTAAAATCTATTGACCAGTTTATTCCGGTCAATTTCTGCACAAAATAAATAGAAACCACTCCCGCAATTATATTAGTTAAGGTCCATGCGAGAGTTGCGCCGAAAAGGCCTTTTTTAAAAATAATCAGAAAAACCAACAGGAATACAAGCAGAGGAAAGCTGCGTAAAAAATTCTGGACAATATTGTATTCATCTATTCTGTTTGTCCCGAGCAGTATCAGGCCAAAATAAGATATGAAAAGAAAAAAAGGCAAAGTTAAAAGAGCAACACGCAGATAGGCGAGGGGAACACCCTTAAAAAATGAGGGCTGCAAAAAATTTAATGCAAATACACTAATAATCAAAAGCAGCAATCCGATAACAATTGCCAGTGAAAAAGAATTATTTGCAATTTTTTGCAAACCATATTCCTTCTTTCCCAAAAAATACACGTTCGCATGACCTATTCCTAAATCCCCTATTTTTGCAGCCAGAAACGGAAGTAAAATAATCAACGTGTAAATTCCCTGTCCTTTGGGACCGAGGATACGGGCTATAAGAATGTTAGCGAGTGCGCCGGTAATTATAACGGCAATTCTGCCGCTGAAAATTTTCAAACTGTCTTTTGCCGCGCCCATGGTTTTATATTTTATCCGCTTGATACATTCTATTTGGTTCCGTGAACCCCGCTACGTGGAGTTGCGCCTATATCCTGTAAAGCGGGGTGAATTCTAATAATGTCATGTTTAATTTCCACCACCCAGTCCGTGTGGTAATTGCGGACAAATTCCTTTAATTCTTCAATGGTAGGATAGTTATTTCGCCCGACAAAGAATCTCGCATCGTCTATAAGTATCACGTATCCCGAAGCAGAATGTGAAAAAATAGATTTTAGTTCCATGGTAACCGGCGTATCTTTATTTCCTTCGTGCGCATCAAGCCAGAACAGGCATGGCTGCGAAATAGAGCGCAATAAATCCGGCAGGACTTTACTGCTGTTCCCTTTAATAATACGTATGTGAGAAAATTTGGAAAACTTTTTCTTTGCTTTTTCGTAGAGTGTTTCATTTAACTCAACTGAAAAAATGCGGTCAAAACAATTTCCGGTTGCCCTAATCATATCGCCAAGATAGGTGCCCGTTTCAATTAAAGTGCTTAAATTAAAATGCACGGCGTATTCTTTAACCGTATTCTGCTTTACCGGCGGCGGTGGAGGATTGGGTTCTCCTCTCAAATACCACTCCCAGAGGGCAAGAAGCATCCACATTTTCCACAAAAGGTTATAAAATACAGTGCTTTTTATTGCTTTTTTTATTTTAGACAGCATGCGATCCTGAATATATTACTTCTTTAATAAATTTGTCCAATTTTTCAAAGTTGTTTTCAAAA
>JBDRMV010000073.1:0-2943 GCA_043811795.1 bacterium
CTGAAGCAGCAGCCCGAAAGAACCCCTAAAATAATCCCCGCAAAGAGCATCGGTTTCGTAAAAACGGCCATTTTACCTTTAAGAATTTCACCGCCGTCCGGGGGCGCAGAAAAAAGAAGCCAGAGAAACCGCCCGTCAAGACAGACCCCCGTAAAGACAAACCTCAATGCGGAGGCCGTGAGGATAAGCCCGACACCTCCTATATTGAGAAAAGTTAAAAGTTCCCTGACCCGCGGCAGGTCGCCGAGAGGCGCTTTATAGATGCTGAAAAGATAAATCGCCGTCAGAACAACCAGTATCACCACCTGGGATAACTGCTCTGAATTCCTGAGGAATAAAGTTTTTTCCCGCCATTTAAGAGCGGATTCGGGAAGGACGGGCACGCGGCTTTTATAAATTCCTCCCGAACTGCCGGATGCCCGGATTTTCCCGCAGGTGCGGATAAAATATCCTGAGCCGAAAGCAAAACAGGCAGCTCCCAAAACCAGAAATATTATAAGGAGTATTCCGAAAACAGTGAAAGCATCGCCGTAGTTTTTCTGCGAAACCGCAATAAACATCCGGCTCACCCACTGGAACGGAGCAAGAAGCGTTCCGGGCATCCGGAGCCGCGAAAGATACTGGAAAAAATTTTCGGAAGCGTCCGCATGAAAAATAAATTTGGGTTCAAGCGCCTTCAGGTAGAAAAAAATCCCGCCGAATGCGACGGCGAAAAAGACAAGCGCCCCGTCCCTGATTTTACGGCTCGGGAAAGCAAGCGCAAAGCCGGAGGCCAAAATTACGCCGAGAGAACTCATTGTCATAAGAAAAACGAAAAGCGCGGCGGCGGCGAAAACGACCTGAAAAAAATTCATACTGTAGATGCTGTTCCACGCAAGCGCAACAGGGGCGGCAACGACAAAAATCATCCAGTTTGCGTAGAGAGCCGTTTCCAGAACCTTCGCGCCGAAAAGCGCACTCCCCGAAAAAGGGAAAGAAATCAGGAGTTTCATTTCTTCCGTCATATACATCGTTGAAACTGCCGAAAGGAGAGAGGAAAGAACCGCAACGCCCCCCGAAATAAAAATCATAAGCGAAAGAAACCTGACAAGGACGGCTTCACCTATCAGCGGAACGTTTGTTATGTAAATAAAAATCCTTTTGAGCCAGAAGTAAATCCCCGCGAGAAAAATGATTCCAAGAAAAGAAAAAAGCAATTTTTTCAGAGGTCTCTCCGGATGCCGGACGGAATTGAGAAAAATTTTTAATTTCAGCAGGAGGATGTCTGCCATTGTTAATTCCTTTCGGATGTTTCTTTCAGAAAAATATCCGAAAGTGAGGTCTTATGGTTTTCAAGGAGCATCTTCGTTTCCCCCTGAAGAATAATTCTGCCTTCATCTATGATCGCGACTTTATCGGAGATTTTCTCAGCAAAAGGCAGGACATGCGTTGAAATCAGAACCGAAGCCCCTCTCGCCGAATAACCGCGAATCATTTCCGTGATTTTAATTGAGGCGCGCGGGTCAAGCCCCACAAGCGGCTCGTCCAGCAGAATAACACAGGGTTCAATTATCGGAATCGTGAGAAAAAGAAGTTTCTGTTTTATGCCGTGCGAATACGTTTCAATCAAACGGTTGCGGAAGCCGTAAATTCCGAAATCCGACATAAGGCATTCAATTTCTTCTTTGCTCTTTGACGATTTGTAAACGCTTCTCGTAAAAAGCAGGAATTCAAGCCCCGTAAGTTTCCCCCACAAATACGGCTGTTCGGGGATATAGGCGGAAATCTTTTTCCCCGCTGCAGGATTTTTGAAAAGGTCGATACCGTTAACAAAAACAGAGCCGGAATCGGGGAGTAGAATGCCTGCGAGAACGTTCAAAACCGTCGTCTTGCCTGCGCCGTTGGGCCCTATAAGAGAAAGAATTTCTCCGGCTCGCACTTCAAAACTGACGTTGTCAACCGCCAAAAGTTCACCGAAAGAATGGGTTAAATTCTCAACCTTAATCACGGCACACGCCCTACAAAACCTCTAACGCGTAAACGGGGTCGACCGGAACGCCGAAAAGATAAATGCCGAGATGGAGGTGGGGAGCGGTTGAAATGCCTGTTGAGCCGACTTTCCCGAGAACCGAATTTTCGTCAAGAACTTCACCTTTCCGGCAGTCAATTTCGCTTAAATGAATGTAAATGCTTTTTATGCCCCGGCCGTGGTCAACCAGCACTGCATTGCCGTGCACGGGAGAATTTTTGAGAATCAAAATGACTTTGCCTCCCGCAACGGGAGAAACGGAAGTTCCCGTCGGGGCAGCGAGGTCAACGCCCTTGTGCCGCCACAATTCCCTGCCTTTTGCGTCAACCCGCAAGCCGCCGAATTCGCCGGAGATGTTGAACTTCTTCAGGGGATAAAAAAAATCTTCGGAAAATTTCTTCTTTGAAAAACCCCGTAATTTACTCTGAATACTCTTCTTTTCCTGCTTGGGATACGCGGGGATTTTATTCCTGTCCAGGGAAATTTTAGAGACCTTGAATTTCTTTTTCTGAATGACAATTTCCCGTTCTATTTTTCTGCTTTTTCTGAAAAGACGTTTCTCGGTAATCATCAATTTTGTTCTGCCTGAAATACCCACCTTCACGGGAATAACCCCGACGAAAAATTTACCTTCTCTGAAAAGAGGGTATTTCCTTCCCAAAAATTGAACCCCGCAGACATTATCGCTTTTCACAATGATTTTTATAATCCCGCCGGGGGCAGTGTATTCCGTGACATTGATTATTTCAAAAGCAGAGACGGCGCTGGCCAGAAAAAAAAGAAAAAAAAGTTTTGACCGGACGCTCACCCGCGCTTTATTGAAACAACTTTTACTTTTTTTAATCCGGCCGGCGTGCTAAAAGAAACCTCGGCACCCACGGTATTCCCTATAAGGGCGCTCCCTATCGGCGAAACGGATGAAATCAAACCCTCCA
>JBDRMV010000074.1:0-4195 GCA_043811795.1 bacterium
TATCATCCCCGGGATTAAGCCGTAAAACAATTTCCATTTCTCTGACGGCTTCCTGATAATTTTCCTGATGGTAATAAACAACCCCCGAATTATAATGCGCCTGGAGATGGTCGGGATTGATTTTTAACGCTTCTTTCAAAAAACTTAATGCCTTGCTGTAATCTCCTTTTTTACCGTAGGCAATCCCGAATCCGCAGAAGACATCCGCTTTTTCTCCGCCCTGCGCCGCTTTTTCCGCTTTCTTAAACTCCGTAATTGCCTCATCCGCCGACCCTCTTTTCAAATAATCTCCTCCCAAATGATAGTGTCTGAGCCGGACATTTTCTTTTGCTTTAAGCATCTCCAGACAGTTTGTGCCCGCCGTGGCAAACCGGTAAAGGCTTTTTGGGGCGGAAAACTCTAAATGCGGCAGGTTGTCCGTATTAATTTTTGCGTCCTTTACATATTCTCCTATCTCTTTTTCATTCAAACAAAAATAAAGCGCGCCCTGTTTTTCTCCCTGGAGAAAGAGTTCGTTCAGGTCAGGTTTTATAATAGGGTTATGAAATATCTCCCGCCTCAAATAGGAATAATCCTCCCGTACAGGATTGGATGTTCCCACCAAAAGCACATTGGCGGAAGGTGTTGACCAGAGGGTAATATGCGGAAAAACTTTCTTGAAAGTTTTTATAATCATTTTTAAATCCTCCGGATTTAATTCATAGGTCTGCGACCAGATACAGACCGCCCCTCCTTCAGCCAGTCTTTTTTTACAAAGCAGGAAAAATTCACTGGTGAAAAGACTGGACATACCGGCAATCCACGGATTGGACGGGCCGGAGATTATCACGTCATATTTCTTTTTATTTGCCGCCAGCCAGTTCCTGCCGTCGGCGATTACAAGATTAACCCTCGGGTCAGCGAGTGCATTGTGATTTTCCTTAAGAAAAAATTCCGATGCCTTCACCACCGCCGGTTCTATCTCAATGCAGTCAACATTCTCTACCGGATGCCGGGTTACTGCCCCTAATGTCACTCCGCTGCCCAAACCTATCAGAAGCACATCTTCCGCTTTTTTATGCAGGAGAAGCGGCAAATGCCCGAGAAGACGTTGAGTATACATATCACTGCCATTGGAGGCGTCCACCTTTCCGTCGATGGTCAAAGACCTTACTTCCCCTCTTTCCTGAACGCAGACCAGCGCGCTTGTCCCCTCGCGATAGTATAGAATCTTAGACTTTTCAAATTCTTTTCTAAAATCATCCTTTGACTGACTGCTTAACAGCGGGGCATACTTATAAACCCCCGCGCTCATAACCTGCCTGTTCCAGTCCGGAATTGAAAAAGAAATAATTATAAAAAGCGGCAGAACAAGCAAACCGGCAAATTTCAACGTGCCCAACCGGCGCACCGCGCCGTCATAAATCAGAAAAACCGCACCCACTATAACATTGACTCCGGCAGCAATTAAAATACTGTTTTGCACTCCGGCCAACGGGATAAATACAAAACCTGCTCCTAAAGAACCCAGAATGGCGCCTAAGGTATTTGTTGAATAAAGAGAGCCGATGCTTTTACCCAAACTCGCCAGTTCTTTTGTGTAGAGTTTGCCCGCTAAAGGAAAGGCGGCTCCTAAAAACATGGTGGGAATAAGCATCACCGAAAAACAAAGTAAGAACTGGACAACTTGTAAATTCACCCATGAATTTGAAAATCCCTGATAAAGCTGTAAAAATATAACGGGCAGTTTCCCGAATACGGGCAGAAGCAGAACAGCGCTGAAACCAACGGCTAACTCTATAAATCCGAACGCCGACAGAGTGATTTTTCTTCTGCCTAAAAGCGCGCCGAATAAGATGCTGCCGATAGCCAGACCGGAAAGAAATGTAAGCAGCATAGCGCTGAAGGCATAAACGGAATTGCCCAATATTAAACAAAGCGCCCTGGTCCATGCAACCTCGTAAATCAGAGCGGCAAAACCTGAAAGACCGAAACCCGTCAAAATTAAAACTCCGATTGTGCTATTGCGTTCACGTGAGTTATCCGCAAAGTTTTGATGAACCTGCTGCGGGAGACAGTCGCAGGATTTGTCAAAATAAAGCGCCATGCCGGCAATAGAAAAATTAATCAAAGTCGCAATGTACATAGTTGCCCTGCTGCCGATTAACGGTAATAAGCAAAATCCGGCCAGACCAGCGCCGAATACTCCGCCCAGCGTATTGATTCCGTAGAGTTTGCTTATGCCCGTTCCCAACTCCTGCATTTCTCTCAAGTAAAATTTACTTAAAACAGGCAAAGCCCCGCCCATCAGAAAACAGGGGATAAACAAAAGAATAAAACAGGAAATAAACCGGGCAAAAACAAGCAGATAGAAAGACGATTGCAGGCTTTGATAGAGATAAATATACGCTGATTTTTCCAGAATTAAAAACAAAGGCACCAGCAGGCAATAAACACCGATTCCGCCCGCTAAAAAACCGTAAAGGCGTAACGGACTCCTTCGGTATGAGTCGACAAATCTGCCGAAGTAAAATGAGCCGCCGGCTAATCCCGCCATGAAAGCCGCCAGTACAGTGCTTACGGCAAAAGCCGTATTGCCGAAAACAAGTTTCAACATCCGCACCCAGACGACTTCATAGATTAAAGAAGTCATCCCGAAGAAAAAAAAGCAAATCAGCATCATTGATTTGATATGTTTTAACCTTTTCATTTTAAAAGAACCTCCTTCTCAAAAAACTTAAACATTATCTCTCTCCCTTTTTCAGAAATCTTTGCGTTCCATGTATCAATCGGGTTGTAATCATCGGTCAGGATAATCCCCTCTCCACCATAATATTTGACTTCATTCTTAAGCATCCGTGAAAGAAATTTCCGGCATTCCTCATTTCTATACTTTATGTCTTTCTTCAGAACCAATTCTTTCTCCGACGCGAGGAAGATAATATTTTTAAGATCCATCCCTGTTTTAACCACATAAATCCCGACATGGGGAAATACCTGCCTTAAGGTTTTATAGATAGATTTCCAGAGGACGGAACCATCGCCTTTAAAAAAACTTACAGCATTTATTCCCACAATCCCGCCTTCTTTTAAAATACTCTTTACCGCTGAAAATGTCTCCAGCGTGCAGAGATGGAAAGGCATGCCGGCAGACGAAAAAGCGTCAAATATGACAATGTCATATCTCTTTTTGGCGTTTCTAATATGCTGCCGACCGTCCTGAAGATAAATATTTTTTACTGACTCACCGCATTTAAAATATTTTTTTGCGGCAAAAACCACCTGCGGGTCTATCTCTATTCCATCCACATTTATTCCATATTCCTTATATGCCCCGGCTAAGGAGCCGCCGCCAAGGCCGAGAAGCATCATGTCCTTTGCTTCCCAATTAATATGAACGGGCATCTCAAGGTAGAAACTATGCTCCAAAAGGGACTCCCCCGTCCGTTTATCGATTACCGTATTGCAGATTCCGTCAATCAGGAGCCACCTCTCGTTTTCCCTGTCCGCAACTTTCACGTCCCCGTATAAACTTTCCGCCTTATAAATAATCTTAAATTTTTCTCCGCTGAAAAGTTTCTGATCCGCCTGCCAGTTAAAAACACAGACCGCCAGAAACGGAATAGAGAAAAAACCTTTTCCATACTTTTTTCTTATAACTAAATGAACCGCCCATAAAAGAATCAAAATCAGCGCCTGGAGATAAATTATTTTTCTCACTCCCATATTCGGAATCAAAACAAAGCCGGTCAATACCGCCCCCGCAACACTCCCCACTGTTGAAATGGCATAAAGGTTCCCCGCGGCTGTTCCCAAGACCTTTAACCCGCGCGTTGTAATTTTCACGGCAAACGGAGTTACGGCGCCGAGAAAGACAAGGGGAACCGCAAACAGAATAAAAGCGCTGGCAAGCGAACCCCATTTAATTCCCAGAATTCTTGACGCTGTTAAACCCGGTCCTGTCATTGACGGAACAAGAATCAGCCACAGGCCCGCAAGAAAAATAGACAAATAAAGCGCATCCGCATCGGGTCTTTTATCGGCAGCTTTGCCTCCAAGCCAGTAGCCGATTGCAAGAGCTGTCAGGGTAACGGTTATCAGGGAACTCCACACGTAAAGACCCGCCCCGAAGTAAGGACCTATTATCCTCGTCCCGAGAAGTTCGATAACCATTATCGCAGCTCCGGTAAAAAACAACGTGACCTTAATAAAAAAA
>JBDRMV010000075.1:0-4687 GCA_043811795.1 bacterium
ATTTTTGATATTTCTTATCTCGTCCCTGATTTTTGCCGCATCTTCAAATTCTTCCTTCTCCACCGCATCCTGCAGTTTACCCTGAAGAACTCTTATTTTTGCGGAGACGCGGGTTCGCGGTGACTCCGAAGAACTAAATTTCTGACGGGTTTTGCCGTGCAGTTTTTTCAAAAGAGGAACGATATCAGACCTGAAAACGTTCCAGCACTCAGGGCAGCCGAGTTTGCCGTCCTTTTTGAATTCGGAAAGCGTCTTTCCGCAATTCGGGCATTTTGTATCGGTAAACGTTTCGGGCAGCGCCAGGGCGGAAAGAAATTTGCTCAGAAGGTCAAACGGCTTATCCGGCAGATCGTTTAAGAAAATTTCCTGTTCCGAAGCGCACACTTCGCAGAAGTGCATTTTTGTGACCTCGCCGTTTACGATCTGGGTAAAATGTATGACTGCCTCTTTCTGATGACAGATATCACAAACCATAATCACATTCCCTTAACACATCTTTTAACCGCAAACACACGGCTCGCGGTTTTGCCAGCGGGGACGCTCACGTGAGAGGGCTCGCTCTGGGTTCACTCCGGGCGAAGGCAAAACTCCTCGCTCACACAGCCCCGCTTGCCAAAAACCGCTCGCCGCTCTTCACTCTTCACTGTTTTACGGTTTATATCGGTGCGCCTGTCGTCTTCACAAGGCGGCGGAATTCCGAAATCAGCCGGCGGGTAATTTTTCCCGGTTTCCCGTCTCCTATCTTTCTCCCGTCTACCTCAATGACCGGAATGATTTCTGCGGCCGTTCCCGTCAAAAAACACTCCTCTGCCGTAAAAATACAGAATCTTGTGAAAAATTCTCTGTGAACTTCCATTTTATTTTTTCCGGCAAGATATATAACCGCCTGCTGGGTGATACCTTCCAGCGCGCCGGCAGAATAATGCGGAGTTACCAATTTACCGCGCGAAACAATAAAAATATTGTCTCCTGTGCATTCCGCGACAAACCCGTCTTTATTCAGAAGGAGCGCTTCCTCAACGCCGCGCTGACGCCCTTCTATTTTGGCAAGAATGCTATTCAAGTAATTCAATGACTTTATTCTCGGATTTATCGCCTCCGGAATATTTTTTCTGATACTCACCGTGGCGATTTTAAGACCTTTTTCATAAAATTCCTTCGGATACAAAGCAATCTTATCGGCTATTATGAAATAGGACGGGCGCGGGCACTTCACGGGGTCAAGGCCGAGGTCTCCCTTCCCCCTCGTAACGACGACCCTTATATAAGCGTCTCTGAGAGAATTCGCCCTGAGGGTTGCGAGAATTTCCTCCATCATTTTCTTTTTAGAAACGGGGATATTCAGCATAATGGCTTTCGCCGAATCAAACAACCTGTCCACATGCTCTTTCAGACGGAAAACGCGGCCCGAATAGGCGCGAATCCCCTCAAATACACCGTCGCCGTAAAGGAGCCCGTGGTCAAAAACGGAAATTTTCGCCTCTCTTTCATCAACCAGTTTACCGTCAAGTAAAATCTTCAGCATATCATCTCCTTTATTACAATACAAAGAATTCCCAATTCAAACAATCCGGCCGTTTCTTAAATTGATAACTTTTTTTCCGATTTTCGTCAATTCTTCGTTATGAGTGACAAAAAGAACAGTGGCGCCGAATCTTTCAAAAATTTCCTCCATGGCGCCCATCACGATTCCCGCATTCTTCTCGTCGAGCTGGCCCGTCGGTTCGTCGCACAAAATAATCTCCGGTTTGTTTACCAGAGCCCTCAGGATTGTAAGACGCTGCAGCTCTCCTCCCGAAAGCTGACTCGGAAAATGCTCCATACGTTTTTCCATACCCATTTCCTGAAACATTTTCCGGACTTCCGGAACAACCGCGCTTTCCGTCAGCCCGCCGATTAAAGCAGGAAGAACAACATTTTCCAGAGCGGTAAACTCCGGGAGGAAACTCGGCTGCTGAAAAACAAAACCGATGGAAGAATTTCTTAACTTCGCCCGCTCTTTTTCCCCGGCGCTGCAGACATCCCTGCCCGAAAAAAGAAGACGGCCCTTCGTCGGTACGTCCAGAATGCCCGCAACATTTAAAAGCGTCGTTTTGCCGGAACCCGAAGGACCGAGAACATACGTGAAGGAGCCCTTTTTTATTTCAAGATTTATATCTCTTAAGGCGGCAACCTCCAGGGAAGTTCCTTCGGAATAAATTTTACACACGTTCTCAAAAACAAGCAGATTATTCATATTTCAAAGCAGCCGCAGGGCTGAGCCCCCCCGCTGCCCGGGCGGGGATAAAAGAAGCAAGAAAAGTCAGAACAATGCTTATAATATCCACGAGAAGAAAATCTCTCAGACTCATTATCACGGGAAGTTTATCAAGGTAATATATTTCAGCCGGAATTTTGATAAAATGGTACCTCGCGAGAAGAACGCAGGCGGCAACCGCAATTATGTTCCCGAGAAGGATTCCGAATGTTCCGTTTATCATGCCTTGAAATGCAAAAATACCTTCTATGAACTTCCTGTCCGCTCCCATCGCTTTCAGTACCCCTATGTCCTTAACTTTCTCGATTGTCTGGAGAAGCAAACTTGAAATTATGTTGAAAACCGCCACCATCACGATAAGCGAGAGAATTATGAACATTGTTTTCTTTTCCAGTTCAAGAGCGGCAAAAAGCGTCCGGTTCGTTTCCTTCCAGGTCCTCACCCACAAACGGTGCGTCATTTTTTGCCTTATGAGAGCGGCAATACTGTCCGCTTCGTCGGCATCGGAAAGCGCAACCTCAATACCCGTTATAGAGTCACCCAGCCCGTAGAGCTGCTGCATCCGGCGAATGTTTATATACACAAGGTTCATGTCGTATTCCCACATTCCCGACGAGAAAATTCCCGCAATCTTAAACTCCCCGACACGGCCGCCTGAGAAAGCTGTCATTTCCGCAGGCGGCAGCGTGAGAAAAACGCTGTCTCCCGCGCCGAGACCGAAACTCCTGGCGAGTTCCGACCCGACGAAAATTTCGCCGCTTTCCAGCGAATAATTTCCCTCCGTAATCTGATTTTTTATTGCCGTTACGGACTTTTCTTTTTCCGTATCAATTCCCTTGACGGCAATCCCCTGCGAACGGGACCGCTTTGTGAAAACCGCCTGGTTCAGAACGTAAGGCGCGCTGGCGGAAACGCCCTTTACACCGCAAATTTCCGTCATCAGTTTAGTCCACTCGTCACGGCTATAGGTTACGGGGAGAAGAATATTTATCGGGGATGAGGTTGAAACAAATTTATTTTTCAGATCGGTGTGAAACCCGTTCATCACGGACAGGGTTATAAGGAGAGCGGCGACGCCGATTGTTATTCCAAGAATGGAAATGAGCGTTGAAATCAAAAGAAAAACCTCTTTCCTTCTGGAAAAAAGGTATCTTTTTGCGATAAAGAACTGTAGTTTTCTTGAACTCACCTGCTCTTCAGCTGCGGGAATATTATGACATCCTTAATTGATTGACTGCCGCTTAGCACCATAATGAGCCGGTCAATGCCTATTCCCAGCCCCCCCGTCGGAGGCATCCCGTATTCAAGGGCTTCGAGAAAATCCTCGTCTATCTGTTCTCTCCCGCTGTCATCCGCCTGACTCACAAAGTGCGCCCTCTGCCGGACGGGATCATTCAGTTCCGAATAAGCATTCGCAATTTCCATATTGTTTATGTAGAGTTCAAACCTTTCCGCTATCGGCGTCCCGCGACGGGGTTTCGCCAGAGGTGAAAATTCCTCGGGAAAGTCCATAAGAAAGACAGGCATTTCCGTATCTTTCAGGATGACTTCTTCGTAAATGTTTTCGAAAATTTTCGACGGGGGCGCATCTTTTTCAAAACTGATTCCAAGTTTTTCCGCCTGCGCACGGAGATTGTCCCTGCCGAGATTCCCCTGAAAATCAATGCCCGTTTTTTCTTTGAGACATTCAAAAATCGAAACACGCGCAAACGCCTCGGAAAAAACAGTTTCGCCGGAGATGATTTCAGCCGAACGCTTCACGATTTCCTCGCACAAATTCATCATGTCCCCGTAGTCGGCATAAGCGCAGTAAAGTTCAAGCATTGTAAACTCGGGATTGTGCCGCGTGGAAATCCCCTCGTTCCTGAAATTCCTGCCGATTTCGTATATTTTCTCAAAACCGGCCACAATCAACCGTTTGAGATAGAGTTCCGGCGCAATCCTCAAAAACAGGTCAATGTTTAACGCCTTGTGGTGCGTCTTAAAGGGCTCCGCTTCCGCGCCTCCCGGAATGCTCTGAAGGAGCGGCGTCTCGACTTCAACATAATTTCTTCCGTTGAGAAATTTACGGATTTCCGAAATCACACTGCTCCTTTTCAGAAAAATTTCTCTTGATTTTTCGTTCGTGAGAATGTCAAGATACCTGCGGCGCAGGATTGTCTCCTCGTCCTTCAAACCGTGCCATTTCTCGGGAAGAGGCCTGAATGCCTTGCAAATCAGAATCAGCCGCTTTACATGAACCGTTATTTCGCCCATTTTTGTCCTGAATACAAAGCCTGAGACATTTATAAAATCCCCGATATCCGTTCTCCTGAAAATCTCGTAATTATTCTGGTCGTCGTCCCTTTTTATGTATATCTGAATCTTTTTGAAATTTGAAAAGACCTCGGCGAAAGACGCCTTCCCCATTTTTCTTATCGCTGTTACGCG
>JBDRMV010000076.1:0-19544 GCA_043811795.1 bacterium
TCGGCTCGCCCGTCGCCTGCGCGCTATTTGAATCTAACGCTTCAAAATAATATGTGTAATCACTCCCCGCGGCTGAAAGTATCGTTGAAGTTGAATAAACAGCGCCCGCGCTGTAAGACCCGGAAACATATTCCATCGTCAGCGTCTGAACGGGCGTCCCGCCTTTCAAAATATAAACTTTTGGATAGCCCGTCAGAGGCGGATCATTGTCCGCATCCGTGTATAACACGCGACAGACAAAATTTGTTGAGGTATCACCCGTTTCAGGGTTGAGCCCGTTGGATTCATAGCTCGACTCGCCCGTCCACGAAAGCGCCGGGGCATTATTAGACGGAGGTGTGTTGTCAATCGTAAAAGGGCCGTAGGTGCTGTAGGTTGAAACGGGGATGTTGTATTTGTAAATCCCGTAACCGGCGCCGCCGTTCCATGTGGTAACATAAAGATATTCTCCGTCGCTGCCGAGACCGTAAGGCAAAGAATCGCAGGTGAATATTTTTGAAATATTGAGAACGAAATCCATGTTGTGCAGGGCGATGTTGTCCGTAGAGCCCGGCGAAGCCGACCATAAAGTTTCACCGTCCCACGCGAGACCCGAAAAAACCGGATTTGCCGCCCAGTACCAGTAATTATAACTGTCAATCGTCGGGTCAAGATATTTGAAAACATAACCGTTGACTCCGGCGGAACTTCCGCATCCCCAGAGATTGCTTCCGTCCCACGCCAAACCCGTAACATAAAACATCGTAGCCCAATAGCCGACATAAACACGGGGATTATAATCGCCATGGTCCTCATATTTCCAGATCCCGCCGTTTGTCCCCTGCCAGAGATATGTCGCTCCCGCTGCCAGTTCGCAGGCAAGCGACTCAACTTCTCCGACTTCCGACATACTTGAATCGGTCATTACCAGTTCGCTGTCGTATCCCGCAAATTCTCCGGTGGCAGCCGGAGCGCTTGCAACGGTTCTTAATCGGTCACTCCTTTCATTCCAGCAGGCGCCCGCATACGGTGAATAAGGCATTGCGCTGGACACCCATACAAGCCCCTGATTATTGTAAGACCTCATTCTGAAATAAACCGAACTGCTGCTTGAATCGGCTAAATTGTAAGCGCCTGTTATACTGTTCCAGTTAATATAAGAAGTCCCCGAAGCTTTCCCGCCGTTATTCCCGATAGCAGAATCTTCTAACGGGTACCATATTGTCCCGTCCGTGCTCCACTGCCACGAGCAGGTGTTTATGTTTTCGGCGGAGTCGCTCGCCGAATAATTTATGCTGACTGTGCCGCTTGAACCGGTGACGCCGCTGATGCCCACCGTCGGTCGCTCAGCATAAGCCGTGTGACTGAAAATCAGAAACAGCGGAATAAATAAAAATGAAACTTTGTATTTCTTCTTCATTTTCATAAGAAATTATAAATTTTCAAAAACTTTGTCAAGCGTTGTGATTTTTCTCTCATTACCTTTATAAGTATAAATTGAAACGGCAATTTTGTCAATGTGATTTTTGTCACCGCTTTATTACTGTCCGCCGGCGATTTTTAGGAGCTCGCTGTTTTCAAGAGCAAGTTTAATACATCTTTGCAAAGACAGGACTTCTTGACCGTAGGCGCTGATTGCCGAGGATAAAAACAGGAGAGCGCTGGCACACACGGATAAATAAATTCGTGAATATCCGTGGTTTTTAAAGATGTGTAAACCGGCGTTTGTCATTTTCAGGGTTAAGAAAAATATGCAGGCTGACTGAACGGCCGGTCATATTTTATCCTGTTTCCAAAAAACCCGGCAAGAGGCAATTAGCGGGAAGGTCAGTTGTTTTTGCGCCGGGCAGAAAAGATGTTCTCTTTTTTTATTATATTAAGAAACTTATCGGCGACGATTTCATTTCCATCATCGAAAAAATGGGCATTATCCCAGTACATCGTGTAATTTATTTCATCAAAAACGTTTGATAAATCGCTGAAGAAAACGCCTTTCGGCCAGATGAATTTTTTAAATTTTTTCAGTGAGTATTCGTAATTTTTTCTCATTGCTTCCACAGCTGCTCCGGTGATAATTTGTTCTTCTTCCGCGGATTTATTTTTTTTGGTGTATATGCTGGGCTGGATGGAAAGTATTGCCGGAATTTTCAGGCCGGAGACAATTCTGGCAAAAGTTTCCGTCTGCTGAACGTATTTATCCATATATGGAAAATTGGGTTCTTTTTTATTCAGTTTTTCCTGCAGTTTAGAACCTAATTTGAGATAAATGTCCAGCGCAATTCTGCGGACAAGTTTCTTCGTGTAACTTTTGCTTAGAATGTAACTTGCCGCCAGTATTACAGGGTTGGTGTTTACGCGTTCTTCGATTTTTCCGAATGCGTGAGGGTATCCGGGCCTTCTGTCTCCGTGGATTGAACCGTAAACATCATTGTTGCCCTGAAATACTATGACTAAATCGGGGTCATAATTCAGAACCTCAAAAATCAGGTGAGCAAGCGTTTGCCCCGCCACGTAGCTGCTTCGCCCGCCGTTTATGACTTTTACCCCGTATTTCGGAAATTCGCTTCTCAGTTTTTTCTGCAGGAATCCGGCAATGGTTCTGTCATCCGTTGACCCGTTAAACACGACGCTTCCGCCCAGCAAAAAAATCCGGAATTGTCCTGCAGGTTTTTGCGGTTTGAAGTCATCCCCGCGGAAGCCCAGCGAATTCATCCTTAACTGTCTGCCGGCTTTGCCGCGGTTCATTTCAGCGGGTTGATCATCTTTGTAAAAATAATTTTTGTCAGGACGAAACACCAGATAAGGGGCAAGGTTGTAATGATTTATTGAAGGCCCTCCGGCGCTTTTTTCGGAGAAAAAAAGTTTTATCGCCAGGAAACTGAGAATTTCCGCAAGAATAATAATGAGTAGAATTGCGGCGAGCGAGAAAAAAGTTTTTTTTACGGGGGACAAGTCAGATGAAGGCATATTTAGTTATTTTCGCTGCTTCCGGACAAGGAAATTTTCCATAACCAGTATATCTATTCCCGAATTAAGGTAAGTGTTTATTGCATTTGCAGGCGAATTGACAATCGGTTCCCCTTTCAGGTTAAACGACGTGTTCAGCACGACCCCGATGCCCGTCTTTTCCTTAAATTTGTTAATCAGGTTCCAGTAGCGGGGATTGTGTTCCTTATACACCGACTGAATTCTGGAAGAGCCGTTTACGTGCGTTACCGCGGGAATCACATTTTGTTTTTCCTTTCTCACGGGATAGGTTACGAGCATAAACCTGTCAGGGTAAATTTCTTTTTCCTGTTTAATATAATTGTTTACGTCTTCCGACAGGACTGAAGGAGCGAACGGCCTGTAGGGTTCGCGGAACTTTATGATTGTGTTGACTTTATTTTTCATATCGGGGTCTCTCGGGTCCGCCAGGATGGAGCGGTTTCCGAGAGCCCGCGGACCCCACTCCGTTCTTCCCTGATACCATCCGACGACTTTGCCGTTTACCAGCGCATCGGACACTTCTTCGTAAATTTTCTCTTCGGACAGTTTTTCGTAAGACAGATGTTTTTCTTTAATCGCGCTCAAAATTTCTTCGTCGGAGAATGACTTTCCGAAATAAGAACTTGCCATCACTTCGGCTCTTTTGTTGCCTAAGACCTCGCACCAGCACCACAGAGCCGCCCCGAGAGCGCCGCCTGCGTCGGTTGCCGCCGGCTGAATATAAACATTTTCAAACCCGCATTCCTTTATCAGACGGTGGTTGGCTTTGCTGTTCAATGCCACGCCGCCGGAGTAACATAAATTTTTCATCCCCGTCTTTGTCTGCAGGTATCTGCCTGTTTTTACAAGGGCATCCTCCAGCACATCCTGAATGGAAGCGGCTATATCGGCGTAGTATTGATTTTTTTCCGCCTGTTCTTCAAAGTCACGGGGTTTTTCGCCGTAGTATGCGGGGAACTCGGTTCTTTTTGTAAAAAACAGGGCTGCGGGATTTCGCGGTTCGCCGAACAGCGCCGTGAATTTATCGTTATAGGTTTTTGTTATGGAGTAGTGGAAAGAAAAGTAATCAAGATTTAATTCTATGCTGCCGTCGCTGCGGACGTTGACCACTTTTAAAACCTTATCAACGTGTTTCGGCTCTCCGTACGGGGCCATGCCCATAACCTTGTATTCCCCGTTGTTTACCTTAAATCCGAGAAAGGCGGTGAAAGCGGAATAGAGGAGACCCATCGAGTGCGGGAAGTTCATCTCTTCCGTAATGGCGATGGCGTTGTCTTTGCCCACGCCCAGCGTCGCCGTCGCCCATTCCCCTACGCCGTCCACTGTCAGGATTGCCGATTCTTTAAACGGCGAGAGGAAGAAACTGCTCGCGGCGTGAGCCGTGTGATGGGAACAGAACAGCACTTTGTCGTCTTTAATGCCCAGCGTTTTTTTGATTTTCTTCCGGAATTTCAGTTTTTTATTCAGCCAGAGCGGAACGGCTTCCCTGAATACGCCCAGCGATTTAGGGACGTTTTGAATGATGGATGATAAAATGCGCTCAAACTTCAGGAGGGGCTTGTCGTAAAAGACCACAAAGTCGAGTTCCCCTGAACTGATACCCGCCTGTTCGAGACAGAAATTTATTGCCTTGTCCGGGAAACCGTGATCGTGTTTTGTTCTTGAAAAACGTTCTTCTTCGCTGCAGGCGATGATTTTTCCGTCTTTTATCAGGGCGGCTGCGGAATCGTGATACCAGCAGGAAACACCCAGTATGTTCATCAGAATTGTCTTCTTGCCTCGGCAAGCGTAATTTTTTCCTGTTTGACTTTTTTCCATCCGGCTTTCGGAAAACGGAGAAACAACCTGAAGAGGAGCCCGAAAGGTATTATGAGAATGACATAAGTTAGAGTAAAGAGAACTTTTATCTGAAATGTGGCAATTTTCTTTCCGAGCGCCGTCCACCGCCGCCACAGAAGTTTTATTTTTTCAGGCATCAAAAAAGCGTGTATATGAACGGCGCGACGGCGGCGCTTTCAAAGAAGATGATGAAAATACCCAAAAGCAGAAGTATAACTATTATGGGAATCAGCCAGAATTTTTTCTTCTTCAAAGCGAACTGGAAAAACTCTTTTGCCAAATTCATAGATTACTTTTTACACAATTTTTTAACAAAAAGCAAGGGAAATTTGATTTTACGGTTGACTTGTTGTATACTTTTCATAATGGGGAGAATAACTTTTTCATTCGGCAGGAACTGGCGGGATTTTATGCGGACACTGAACGAAGACAGGTTCAAGGAAGCGGCGCGGTCGCTTGCAGGTTTTTTGAAATTGGAAAATCTGCGGGGGCTGAGTTTTCTGGATATCGGATGCGGCAGCGGTCTGTTTTCCTACGCTGCTTTCCGTCTCGCCGCCGCCGAGATTGTCAGCTTTGACGCCGATCCTTTTTCGGTAGAGTGCTGCAGGCATTTGCACGGGAAAGCAGGCAATCCTGGCAACTGGAAAATTTACGAGGGGTCGGTTCTTGACGCTGATTTTCTTTCGGGGCTCGGGGAATTTGACATCGTTTATTCGTGGGGTGTTCTCCACCACACCGGCAGGATGTGGGATGCCGTCAGTAACTCCGCGAAACTTGTAAAAAAGGGAGGTTATTATTACATAGCCCTTTACAGAAAGACCGGTGGAGCGTTTGGTTCGGAGTTCTGGCTGAAAATAAAAAAACTTTATAATTTTTTACCGGCGTCGGGAAAAAGGTTCCTTGAAATAATATACATAACGGCTTATTTTACGGTTAATTTAATAAGATTTAAAAATCCTGCGGCGAAAATCAAAAATTACAAGTCGGCGAGGGGAATGAACTGGCGGAGGGATGTTACCGACTGGCTCGGCGGCTATCCCTATGAATTTGCCTCAAAAAAAGAAGTGCTTGATTTTATGAGAAATAACTTCCCTTCCTTTAAACTGGTAAATACCATAGTAGCGTCAAGCGCACTGGCAAACAACTGGTATTTATTCAGGAACGCCTGATTGCTTTGACACTTTGTCTCCAGTTTCCTGAATTTTTTATTTTAGGATACATTTTTATAAAGAAAAATGGGTCACTTCTATTTTACGGGGTCAGTTCTTGAAAAATCGGGTCACCTCTATTTTTTCTTACTATACAAAAGTAAAAAATAGAAGTGACCCATTTTTCAAAATAGAGATGACCCCATCCTGTGAAATAGAGGTGACCCGATTTTCCAATAGAGCTGACCCTATTTTCCTCAACGGTACGGTAAATTTTTTTCAGGAAACTGACACTTTGTCTCTTGACAGCGCTTTTCAGTGTGATATAATCGAAGTATGAAAATGGAAAATACTGTTGCTCTTTTAGCGGTTTGTTTGTTCGTTGTCGGATGCGGAGGGGTAAAGACGTTGACTCCGGAGGAAGAGGCGAGGCTTAACGCCCGCGATGCCATTGTTCGCGCCACGGAGATGCTAAAGACCTGCGACGAGGAAAAGGTTGATGTTTCTGATGCCGCCGAACTGCTCGCAGGGGCGAACGAGGCATTTGAAAACAGCGATTACCTTCGGGCGAAGGAAAAAGCCGACGCTGCTTACCAGTTGGCGAAAACCGCTCTTGATGAGGCGCGCGCTGCAAGAAAGAAGGCGATGGATGAAGCGGAAAGAGAACTCTCAAAAAGGCGGCCTTCATCATATACCGTCGGTTCATGGGCAAAGAACAGGGATTGCCTCTGGAATATTGCAAAAAAGCCGGAGATTTACGCCGACCCCTGGCAGTGGAAGAAGATATATCTTGCCAACAAAAACAAAATTAAAGACCCTGATTTGATTTATCCGGGACAGGTTTTCGAAATTACAAGATAACTTTGATAACAAAGGTTTTACCGGTCGGTTCACAGCAGGAACTTGCGGACATTTTCGGCCCGTTTGACGAAAACATCCGCGGCATCTCGGAGACGTTTAACGTTTCGGTAAGAATGAGAAAAAACGCTCTGGAAGTAAGAGGCAGCGCCTCCGGCGTCAGGGGAGCGCTCGCGGTAATCTCCGCGGCTAAGGGAAATAATTTCAAAGCGGAGCGCGTAAAAAAAGAGGTTGTTTCCGGAAAAACCGTCGGCAACTGTTTGTTCAGGTCGTATAATGGCCGGGATATTTTCCCTAATTCTCCGACTCAGAAAAAATATGTCGCCTCGATGGGCAAAAACCCCATCACGATAGCGACGGGTCCCGCCGGAACCGGCAAGACGTTCCTTGCCGTTGTTTGCGGGTTAAAGTTTATTGCTCAGGGGCAATTCTCAAAAATAATATTGTCAAGGCCGATTGTGGAAGCGGGAGAACGTCTGGGTTTTCTGCCCGGGGACTTTGAGGAAAAAGTCTGCCCGTATCTGGCCCCGCTTTATGATGCGTTCCGCCGTTTCATAGGTCCGTACGTCTTTAACCGGCACAGGAAGAACGGAATCATTGAAATTGTGCCGCTTGCCTATATGAGGGGAAGGACGCTTGATAATGCGTTTATCATTCTCGACGAAGCGCAGAACACCACCGTACTCCAGATGAAAATGATTCTCACGCGCCTCGGCCCGAACGCCCGCGCGGTCATAAACGGCGATGTGACGCAGATAGACATTGAAAAAGGCGTGGAATCGGGACTTGTGCATGCAGAGAGAATTCTGAAAAATATAAGGGGGATAAACTTTATACAGTTTACCCGCAGAGACGTCGTGAGGCATCCGCTGGTAAAAAAGATTGTCGTCGCCTACGGCGGCGGCTCCGTAGGCAGCAGGGAAAGAACCGCGGGGACGCTTCGGGAAAACAGATGAGAGGCATAAAGGCGTTTTTTTCGCAGGTGTTTAAAGCATGGGCGGCAAAACTGGAAAAGCCGAGGCCATCACCGACAATTTTGAGAAGAGAAATCCCTGTTCCGAGATGGATGTTGTTTTTAATGATTGCGGTGGCTGTTTTTGCCGCGCTGGTTTCGGAGTTCGGTTTTGATAAAAGGTTTTTGCTGGGAGCGGCAATCTGCGCGGCTTTCTGGACGTTTCTTATGGGTTTATCTCTCAAATTCGAAAGAGCGTTGAATGATTCCAAGTTTCTGCTTACGGGAATTATTATTATTGCTTCAATAGTGCTCACGCAGATTGCCAAGTCAAAAAGAATACCGATGTATTTTATTTTTACGCCGATTGCCGTGAGTATCCTGAATTTTCTCATCAGTAAAAGGATTGCCGCCATCTGCACTGTCCTCATAAGTCTGGTTGTTTCGCTTATTTACCTGGGTGACTTCAGGATATTCTTTATTTCTCTTGCCGGCGGCATCGGCGCCGCCGCTTACCCTAAAAGGATTATCAGGAGAAGCGACCTTTTTCTCAACGGCCTGTCAATTTTTGTTTTTATTTTTGCTGCAATGTCGATTCTTCATCTTTTTGGAATCCACACCGGGAATTTTATCAAGGATGCCGTTTATATACCCCTGCTGGTGGCTGTTTCCACATCCGTTTTTGTGATGGCGTTTCTTCCGCTCTTTGAAGGTCTTTTCAATATCACTTCGGACATCCGGCTTATTGAGTTGAGCGATTTTAACCAGCCGCTCCTGAAACGCCTTATGGCGGAGGCGCCGGGAACTTATCACCACAGTTTGATGGTTGCGGCGCTCGCCGACGCTGCAGCCTCGGAAATCGGGTGCAACAGCATTCTTGCCCGGGCGGGAGCTTATTATCACGACATAGGCAAGATAAATAAACCGCAGTATTTTGTAGAAAATCAGACGGGGGAAAATGTCCACGAAAATCTGAGACCCGAAATGAGTACGCTGGTGATTGTGTCTCACACGAAGGAAGGTCTGCTTCTCGCCGGCGAATACGGGATTGACAATTGTATAAAGGCCTTTATTGCGCAGCATCACGGCACAACGATTGTTCAGTATTTTTTCAGAAAAGCGGCGGCCACGCCCGGCCGGGCCGATGAAACGACTTACCGCTATCCCGGGCCTCTGCCGCAGACAAGGGAAACGGCGATTGTGATGCTGGCGGACAGCGTGGAGGCGGCATGCAGGGCGATAGAAGATAAAAATTACGAGAAAATCAAAGACACCGTTCACAAGATAATAAATAATTATTTTGCCGGCGGGCAATTGAACGAATGTCCGATAACGCTCAAAAATATTCAGAAAATCGGAGATGTTTTCACAAAGACGCTGATGAGCATACATCATATACGGCTGGAATACCCTGAAGCGGTTTCTGAAAAAAAATAATGGTTCGCTGCCGCCTCGGGTTTTTCCATACCCTCTCTTTTAAAGATATCCCCGGGACAAAACTACTGGTTTTCGCAAAGAAAACATCTGCGTTTCTCAAACTTACAGGGGTTATAAATGTTATTTTTACGGGCGACAGGCGTATGAGGTCGCTGAACAGAAAATTTCTGGGCAGGGATGCGGTGACGGACGTCATCGCTTTTGACCCCGGATTCCCGCCGTTCGGCGGAATCAGCGAGGTTTATATTAATCTTGCGCAGGCGCGCCGTTCCGCAAAAATGCTCGGGCACACTGTTTTCATGGAACTTGCGGTGCTGGTTTCGCATGGGTTTCTTCACTTAAGCGGGATGACGGACGGGAGAAAAAAATCCCGGGAACAAATGCTTGAAAAAGGCGTCTGGCTCATCAGAAAATTTCTGCCCGCAGGAGTGCGTAGCCACCCTTTAGGGAGAGCGAAGCCTGCCCGTCAGGGTGTGGGCTGTGACCTGAAATGATAACGGAAACGGTTGTTCTTCTTTTCCTTCTGGCGCTTTCGGGTATTTTTTCATCAATGGAAACATCGCTGGCAACGCTCAATAAAGCAAAAATCAAGGCGCTTTTGGAACTGAAGAGGCAGAAAATTTTCAGGGACTGGCTGATTAAGCCGAATTCTGTTTTTTCCACAATTCTGGTAGGCAACAATCTTGTTAATATCGCATTCAGTTCGCTTCTGTCTTTTTACATTATGTCCGCTCTTATTTCGCGCGGGGTTTCAACCGGCGCCTCGTCGCTTCTCGCTCTTGTCGCCACGTCGGCGCTTATCCTTTTCTTCGGCGAAATTATGCCCAAAAATATTGCCACGACTTATCCGCGGGAAGTGAGCGAAACATTCGGCGGATTTCTCAATTTCACAGGTTTCATCCTGGCCCCGTTTACGGAATTGCTCGCCGCCGCTTCAAACCGTCTTGTCGGTTCCGAAAAGGCATCCTCCGATTTACGGATAAGCAGAGTTGATATAAACGAACTCTCGATGTCAATCACCCACGCGGATTCCGGCGTGCTGCCAGGCGCTGAGGGCGTCAATGCGTTCTCAAAAATTATCTCAAAAGTTCTTTCTCTGAGCCATCTGACCACGGGTGAAATAATGACTCCGAGAAAGGAAATTACGGGTCTGGATTTAAACATGGACTGGGAAAGAATTAAAACGCGGATTGTTGATTCGGGCATTTCGCGGTTCCCCGCCTACTACGGCGGTTTGAAAAATTTAGCGGGGATTCTTTACACAAGAGAAATTTGTAATGCTCTGATTCTGAAAAAAACCATTGAACCCGTTAGAAATAAGACACCACAGGCGACTGATGACCGTCTCCCCGAAGGATCCGCCGCCGGCTTCTCGCCCGTGGCGACTATTTCCAGCGGGGTCGATTTGAAGCAGTACGTTCATAAACCCTTTTATATCGATGAAAAGGACAGCGCCCTGAATGTTTACAGGAAAATGGTAAAGAACAGAATTCATATTGCCGTTGTTGTGAATGATAAATTCAGAATCCGGGGAATTATTACGATGGAAGACCTTCTGGAAGAGGTTTTCGGGCCCATCCTGGACGAATACGATTTAAAACAGGAATGATAATCATTCTGCTTGCCGCTTTTATTTTTATGATTTATTTTGCGGGCACGGAGACCGCCGTCTGTTCGCTTTCGTCGTTTCAGAGAGACGAAATCCTGCGCGGCGGGAAGAAATCCGCCGCTGCTTCCCTCGCGAAATTTCTTGAAAAACCGCACAGGACTCTTACGGCGATTTTGATAGGGAATGCTCTGGCGGTGATTATCGCCTCGGTTGCGGTGCAGTCGGCGTCAATGCAGGCGGCGGAAAAATACGGGCTGTCCGTTTCAAGAGTAAGCATAATTGCGAGCGCGGGGCTTTTTTTCCTCGTTGTTTTTTTCGGCGAGATCCTTCCGAAAGCGAGCGCCCGGAAGAACCCGAAGAAATTTTCCGAGTTTGCTCTCGCGCCGCTTTCAAAAATGACAGCGGTTCTGTTGCCTCTGGCGGTATTTCTTTTTTCCATAAGCCGCGCCATCTTCTCGTTTTTCGGGTTACGGCTTTCAAAAACGCTTCCGCGGACGAGTTCTCAGGAATTTGCCGCTCTGGCTGAGACGGCATACCTTTCGGGAAAAATTTCGAAGGAAGAGAGAAGAATGATAAGGGGCATTGTGGATTTTCCGGAAAAGGAAGTGAGGCAGGTTATGGTGCCTGAAGTCGGAATAGACGCTGTTGACATAAACTGGGGGCGGGAAAGAATTTTGCGGGAAATCGCTTCATTTAATCATTCGAGGATACCGGTTTACTCGAAACATCTGGATAATATTGTAGGCTTGATTTATACGAAAGATGTCATGGGTATTTTAAGTTTAGGCCCTCTTCTGATTCTGCAGGATATTATCAGGTCCCCGTTTTTCGTTCCTGAAACCGCCCCTGTCAGAACGCTTCTTAAAAATTTTATGCAGGGACGCCAGCATCTTTCAATTGCGGTAGATGAATACGGTAAGGTTACGGGCATAATTACTCTTGAGGATGTCCTTGAGGAAATAACGGGAGATATTTTCGATGAGTTCGACAGGGAAACCAGTTATAAGAAGGACCGCGACGGTTCGTTTCTTGTTCCCGCGCAGGAAGGCGTAGACAGGGTTAACGATAAACTGTCTCTGGGGCTGCCTGCCGAGACGGCGGAATCCGTCGGAGGTTTGATATTGGAAAAATTGAACTATCTGCCGAAGAAGGGAGCGTCTGTCACTTACGGGGATGTTATTTTAGAGGTGGAAAGCGCGGATGAACAGAAAATTAAAACGGTCCGCATCAGAAAGAAATAATGGTTCACTGCAAAACAAAGGCAATCGTAATTGACAACAAACCTGTCTCCGCCAATAAAAACAGGGTGGTTCTCTTTACGGAAAATTTCGGGAAAATAAACGTTTTCCTTACGGGATACGGGAAAGCCGTCAATCACTGGGCGGGCGCTTTCGACGCAGCGAATATCCTTGAAATATCCTGCCGGAAAAAAGGTTCCTTTTACACCGTAACAGGATGGGAGTTTCTTTGCTTTTATCCGGATAAGAATTTTCTCGTATTTTTATTGAAACAGGTTATGCTTGAAGCGACAAACGAGGTTTTACCCCTGAACGAGCGGAATAAAAATCTTTTCAGTTGGCTTGAGTGGGCGTTGAAAAATGTAAGCATGAAAGGCATTTGCGTATATTTTGCGCGTTTGATTTATAATGGCGGCTTTTTCAATTTTTCAAACGGGGTCTTGAAAAAACTGCTCACGGGCGACTTTATGTGTTTTATAAAAGATGCATCACCCGATAACCTGCGAGCGATGCTCAATCAGGAAATAGGCGCGATCGAGGACTTTACGGGACAGCCCGTAAAGAGTTACGAAATGTTTACAAAGGATAGTTCCCAAATTGAGTTAAGAAAAGTATCTCAACTTTCGCAAAAAAGAGAAGCATAAAAAAAGTAAGATGAAATTATTCTATAGGCAGCTTATAATTTATAACCGACCATTAGCGAAATCACAGAGTTTTTTTCATCGCCCTCATTAAAAACTTTTGTCATTCCCATACTATAACGAAGGTCAACAGAATAAATTCCATAATCGACACCTCCGCCGAGCACAATGCTAAGTTCCGTTGATTTGCAATCACTTTTTATATCTTCAGAGTCCGCTTTTGCTCCCATAAGAATTCCGAGCGCGGGACCGCCGAAAACAAAAGGACGAATATCTCCGCCGGGCGAAATTGAATACTTCACAAGAACCGGAATTTCAATGTAATTAAGTTCAACGTCACATTCGCCTGAATATGTTTCTGTATACTGATACATCCAATCTTCATATTTAAAGGTGTCGGTCCACTCAACTTTTGCACCTTTCTGCGTGTAAAGAAGTTCCGGCTGAATTGAAAGATTGTCATTAACTTTATACACCGCAAAACCACCCAGAGCGATACCTCCTGTAATTTTATAAGCGTATGCATAAGAATCTGAGCAAGGGTAACCGCCATAATATCCTTCCCAATACTCTCCTGCCGGATCAGGGCTGAGATTTGCAAAATTCAAACCCGCTTTTACGCCGAAGGATAAATTCTGCGCTCTGGCAACAGACGAAATTCCGGCAACAAACAAAACCGCACAAACCAACCCAAAAACTTTTCTCATCTCTCCTCCTTGTCTCCACTCTAATGGCAGAAACATTCACTCATCATCGCAACATTTTTTCTATCCATTTACCCAATGCGGCTTGTGGAATTCTCACGATACAGTAATACAAGCCCCACAGCCGCATAGATGGTCAATCAGATTTTATTGCTGCTGCAGCAATTTTTTATATTCTTTCTCGCGTTTTTTTGACCAAGAAACATAATCCTGATACAACTTTTGGTTTGGGTTAATCTTAATTGCCTTTTTTAACTCTTCTATTCCTTCCTTATACTCATTCATCAGAACAAGGGTGAGACCTAAATTATAGTGAGCTTTGTCTATCTTAAATTCAGAGGTGCCGGCATATTTTTTTATTACTTCTTTAAACGCATCAGCTGCTTCTTTTAGTTCTCCGGCTTTAGCTACGTTAATACCTCTGCCTAATTCAGGCATTTTATTGTCTACTAAAAATTGAACTTTAAGATTCACCTGATACGGCGCTATCATTTTCATAAATCTATTGACTACTGCCTCTCTTGTCTTTGCAAGTAAACCATCTTTATCTATATCTTCTGGTGTGCCTTTAGAGGCAGATGATTTGACAGTCGACTTTTCCGCTATATTCTTAACGGCTAAAATTTTGCCGGTGGTTAAATCCGTCACTCGTAAATTCGCAGTAACGTTGGCTTCACCTATACGGTAATAATAGCGAGTAACAATTCCTGTTTTATAATCCTTTGAATCGGAATAAACCACTTCCTCACCATATTTGTATAAGCTTACCCTACCAAAAACAAGAGCCGCTGCTCCTATAAATTTTCCTATTTGGGCAGCAGTTGTTTCGTCAACCACTCCAGCTAAATCGAAATGATGTTCTTTCATTATCCGATCTAGATTCTGACGGTCTAATACTTCAAAGCGATCACAATTAAAGAGTGCCTGGGTTAGTTCGTCGGTAAAATTCTCTGCTCCGGTACCTGTTATATCCCCAATTGCGATTTTTTTAAAGTTCTTTAAATTCACTTCAGCAGGTTGCATAATCGGGATTATGTAACTAACCGTTCCACATCCAACAAAGAAAAACAAAACCGCGCAAACCAAACCAAAAACTTTTCTCATCTCTCCTCCTTTCATAGGGACTGGAAAGTCCCTCCTACACTGGCGACTTACGTCGCCGCCAATATTCCATTCACTCAATTTGATTTTCACGAATTAAGTTTACGAAATAGTTTTACTATTTGTCAAGTTTATGTTCCAATATATTTTATTCCGATTATAATCTCTAATTTCTACAATGTGCATAAAGGGGTGAGGTATGGATGATTTGCTTCAATTACTCGGCAAAAGAATCAAAGAGGAGAGAAAAAAGAGAGGGCTGACTCAGGAAAAATTAGCCGAGCTATCCGGTATCAGCAACACCTTTATCAGTTTCATTGAATCGGGTAATAAAAATGCAAGTTTAAAAACAATAAAGAAAATTGCCGATGTTTTTCAACTTAGTTTATCTGATTTGTTCGGCGAAATGACTATTGCGAAAAAATCAAAACCCGATAAGACCGCAAACAAATTTCTCTATCTTATTCAGGACGAAAGTTTAGCAACAAAAGAATTTCTTTTTGATGTTTGTAAATCAATCATTCAGGAAAGAAGAAAGAAATACCGCAAAAAGTAGTGGTTTTGAAATGAGCCAATCATGGCCTTTTTGTGGTTTCGTGGGGAATTTCCGGCTCTCATTTGCGATTTAAGCCGAAGGTGCGCCGATGGCGTGGCGTTTTCTTGTCGGGCGATGGGGAAAGTTTACATAATCGAGATTATCAGTCAGTCTGGAAAAATGGAATCTTCCCGCAGCTTGCTATAACGCCGGTTTATGGAATCTTTATGGCGCCCAGTTGAGAGTAATTTTGCGATGAGATTGCACACAATCCCTCAAATACAAGTTGATCAAGTTCTGATAGGGAATGCTCGTTTTGCTTGCCAAAGATTTGAAGTAATCCAGGATATCGACACCCATCCGAATGGTAACTTGTTTCTTCAATCTCCGGGCATAGGGATTCTTGTGACCCTTCATCTTGGAAAAAGCGTATTCTTTTTTCATCTTCATCCTCCAGGATATGTCTTTCTCTCTTTTTTGGTCGCTTTACGAGATGAGATTATACGAATAATTGAATCGCCCTCACGATAGCAGTGACATACAACCAGAACACGAAGACGAAAACTCATCCCCAAAAGGATAAATCTGTTTTCATCTTCGGAATGTTCTGGATCAAAATATTCTATGGCGGTGTCATCAAAAAAGACAGTTTGCGCTTCCTCGAATGATACACCATGTCTTCTCTGATTTGTCCGGTTTTTCTTTTCATCCCACACGAACTTAAGTAATCCCATACTTACAGTGTAAATACATTGTAGTTATTTGTCAAGAGGTAATGTTGTTAGAAATATTTGCGGTTAACCATTGCGGAGACGCTTGAACTGCAGGGCGGGGTTTACCGCAAATCCCGAAAAGGTGTTGTCAAGTTCTCGTTTCTTTTCAGATTTTTATTTTTTCTTTCCGTAGAGAATACCCGTGAAATCGTCGTAGTTCCAGCCCGAAGTTCCGATGTGATATATCATCTTCATGCCGGAATATACAAAATTCGCTTTGTGTTGTATAATAAAAAAAGCGCATTGCAGGAGATGTAGTGGAGATAAAAGTTTATTATCAGGACACGGACTGCGGCGGCGTGGTTTATTATGCAAATTATCTCACTTATTTTGAACGGGCGAGGACTGAATTTTTTGCGGAGCATAAAGAAACTTGCGGAGGAAGGAATTTTTTGGGGGAAATATCGGAACTCGGGAAAAACTCGGAAAAAACCTTTGACAGCGGGTTTTATTTCTTTTAGAATTAAACGATGTCGCATTTGGTCATAGCCAGAAAATACAGGCCCTCAAAGTTCAATGAGGTCATCGGTCAGGAACAGGTAACGGTTACTTTAAAGAACGCAATTGCCAGGAAAAAAACCGCCCACGCGTATCTCTTCTCCGGACCCCGGGGCGTGGGAAAAACCACGACCGCGAGGATTCTCGCCAAGGCGGTGAACTGCAAAGAATACCCGGCGGAGGAGCCGTGCGACAAGTGTCCCGCCTGCACGGGAATAAGCAGCGGGGGTTTCATCGATGTCATTGAAATAGATGCGGCATCCAACAGGGGAATAGATTCCATAAGAGAATTGAGAGAAAATGTGGCTTTTGCTCCCGCGCAGGGCAGGTTTAAGGTTTACATAATAGACGAAGCGCATCAGATAACTTCCGAGGCTTTCAATGCCCTTTTGAAGACGCTTGAAGAGCCGCCTCCTTACATTATTTTTATCCTTGCGACGACGATGCCTGATAAACTTCCTGTTACGATTCTTTCAAGGTGCCAGCATTTCAGGTTCCGGCTGGTTGAGGATGATTCCATAAAGGATACCTTGAAAAAAATCTGCAAAGCCGAGAAGACAAAGATAACGGATGATGCCCTTGAACTGCTGTGCAATGATGCGGCAGGTTCCGTAAGGGACGCCGAAAGTATTTTAGAGCAGGTCATTTCATCTACCCCCGGCGGTAAGATAACAGGGGAGGGAATAGAGTTTATTCTGGGGCTTGTCGAGAGCGAGAAAATCGACGAAGTTATAACTGCGGTTTTGAAGAAGGACTTAAAAAAGGTCTTTGATATTGTGGATAATATTTACAGAGGCGGCTTCAGCATCCAGCAGTTTGCGAAACAGATAATCGCAAAATTGAGAAAAGTTCTTGCGGTTAAAATCGGCGGCGGGATTCCGTTGGGTTTTGAGGGAAAGACCACCGACAGGATTTTCTGGATGCTTGATGTTCTGTGCCGCGCGGAGCAGGAAATGAAATGGTCGGAGTTCCCTAAAATTCTGCTTGAACTCTGCCTTTATAAAATCTCGTCGGATTTTGTTTCTATTGACGAGGTAATTTCGGAAATTCCCTCTAACTCCGTAACTCCGGATTTGAATTACAGGGTGAAAGAACCGGAAACCGAAAGCAGAACAGAACGCCCGGAGCCGGGATCAGGGCCTGAAGAGCGGAAGGATAGGGACGTTTCCGAAATTGTCGGCTTGATAAAGAAAGAAAACAGATCTCTCGGAGAATTGTTCGATGTTTCGCAGGCGATAACGCTTGAAGACGGCAAACTCTACTGCCGTTTCGGCAAAGATAAAGAAATCCAGGCGAAGCGGCTCATTGTAAACAGCGGAGAGATTGAAGAATACCTCGCAAAAAACGGCGTCAGATTAACGCTGAATATTACCATCGTTATGCCGGAAAACGGTCCGGAAGAAAAACCTGAACCGAAAAAAAACACCTCTGCGGAGCAGCTGGAGATTGAAGAGCCGATAATTACGAAACTTTCCAATATTGTCGGCGGCGGTCTGGAGGGTTCGGCGGATGAGTAGTTTCCCAAAGGGACTGTCCCTGAACGGGGACTGTCCCATTTCTTAGAATGAGTAGTTTCCCGCCGTATCTTGAGAAACTTAAAGACGCATTTTATTCGCTGCCATCGGTAACGCCCAAGAACGCCGTCCGCCTCGCATCGGATTTTATAAAACTTGAACCGGGCGAAAGGCAGAGAATTCTGAAAGAAATCGTAGATGCTGCCGGCAGCATAAAGGTCTGTAAAATTTGCGGCAACTTTTCAACGGGCGAAATTTGCGATATCTGTGCCGACCCGGCCAGGTCGTCAGCCGTCGTCTGCGTCGTTGAAGAAGTGATGGATATAAATGCAATTGAGGAAGCGGGTTTTTCCGGGCGGTACCATGTCCTCAGGGGCAGGGTAGATCCGTTGAACAAGGTTTTGCCCGCGGACCTGAACATTGACACCCTTTACGACCGCATCTCTGAAGGGAATATCAAAGAACTGATTCTCGCCACGAATTTGAACAGAAAGGGCCTTGCGACCGCAAGATATATTTACAACGAAATAACACAGAAATTTCCTGAAGTTTTCGTTACCCAGCCGGCACACGGGCTTTCTGAGGGCTCCGAAATCGTTTACGTCAATCCACAGACGCTGAAAGAGGCCTTTGAGGAGAGAAAGCAGTTTCAATAAAAAGAATAGACGAGAAAAAAATGGGAGGAGTAATGAAAAAACGGAATTTACTTCTTTTTTATGCATTGTTGTTTTTAGGATTTGTGGGCATAATTGGCTGTGCTACCATTATACATGGGACAAGACAGGGTATTAGTATTTCAAGTACTCCCTCTGGCGCATCGGTAACAATTGATGGACGAATAGAAGGGAAAACGCCGCTTATGGTGGATTTAAGCAGAAAAGACAGGCATTTGGTCAAAATTGAACTTGAGAGTTGTAACTCATATGAGATGTATTTAAACCGAAGTGCCAGTGGTTGGGTTTGGGGAAATATTGTTTTTGGCGGCATTCCAGGATTAATTATTGATGCTATTACTGGAGGTCTGTACAAATTAACACCAGAGCAGGTATCAGCTGTTCTTGGAAAGAAAAGTGTCTATTTATTAAAAAAGGACACTATTTTTATAACAACGGTTCTAAGTCATGATTCTTCCTGGGAAAAAATAGGAAATCTTAAATTGAAATAAGTTGATAGCATAAATTTTCACCCGTAAACTGTCAAAACAACTGAATCGAAATCCAGTAATAAATTTGTTCTTGCTTTGGTCAGGTAGAACATTTTTAATCTCATATCATAACTGTCCGACTGGTGGATGTGTTTCAGGGCAAGACCTGGTCGGAAGTTGAGTCAGACGAGGGTCTGTAATAAAGAAAATTAGGGAGAGAGGGGAGTAATCTTTCTTCTCTCCTTTTTACTCCAGAGACAGGTGGTCTCAGGGGGGTCGTAAAGGCGGCTTCCCTGAACCGGAAGGTTCCACTGCATTGTATAAGGGGAACAGCGCAGGCGTCTTGCGGCCCCCATTGGCCAGCCCTTTAAAAAACCGTATTTTGCTATGGTTTTGTAAGTGTAGAGAGAGCAGGTCGGGGAATGCGGGCATCTCGGCCCGTCGTATTTAGTCAGGAATTTCATAAAAAATTTAATACTGTTTTGAAAAATCCATGTTAAGGGTTTAAATTCTTCTTTTTTCTGCGCGGATAACGGATTTACACAAAGCGAAAGCACAATCAGAAAGATAAATATTTTTTTCACCA